>JAGCZP010000090.1 GCA_017959985.1 Clostridia bacterium
AGCATTGATAGCTTCCACGGTCACGTCCTTACCTTTGACAACGGCATAAAGAAGAGTGGTGGAACCTGTTGGAGTAGGAATACGTTGGGCAGCACCGATGAGTTTGCCATTGAGCTCTGGAATAACCAAACCGATAGCTTTGGCAGCACCAGTGGAGTTAGGAACGATGTTGCAAGCACCAGCACGGCTACGGCGAAGATCGCCTTTGCGTTGTGGACCATCCAAAATCATTTGATCACCGGTATAGGCGTGAACGGTGCACATAATACCAGAAATGATCGGGAAGTTGTCATTCAAAGCTTTGGTCATTGGGGCCAAGCAGTTGGTGGTGCAAGAAGCGGCAGAAATGATGTTGTCGTTCTTGGTAAGAGTTTTATGGTTAACATTGTAAACGATGGTAGGAAGATCGTTACCTGCAGGAGCAGAGATAACAACTTTCTTAGCACCCGCGTTGATGTGAGCTTGAGATTTCTCTTTGGAAGTATAGAAACCGGTGCACTCTAAAACAACATCAACACCAAGTTTACCCCATGGGCAATTGTTGGCATCTGCTTCTTTGTAGATGGTGATTTTTTTGCCATCGACAACGATGTTGTCTTCGCCAGCTTCAACAGTGTGTTTGCCTTCACCATAGGTGCCAGCAAAACCACCTTGAGCGGTATCATACTTAAGCAAGTGAGCTAACATAGCTGGGCTGGTCAAGTCGTTGATAGCAACAACCTCATAACCATCAGCTTCAAACATTTGACGGAAAGCCAAACGGCCAATACGGCCAAAACCATTAATAGCAACTTTAACGGACATAGTGGAAAACCTCCTAAAAATTTTTCAATTTATTATAACCCGTCCCCTTGAAAAATTCAAAGGAAAACCGGTCAATTGACTTGTTTTAAAAAAATGTTGTCTTTTTGTATACCCACCCTGTTTTCAAAGTGGTTGGTCATCTGTAGAATTGCTAGAGGGAACCTCCAAAGCGTTTGGTTGTGTCTCCACTTCTTGAATCGGGTTTGGCGCGTTTTGAGGAACCGCAAAACCATTTTGTGGAAAAACAACGGGAACATCTTCTTGTTCCATCACCGGTACATCCACAAGCAATTCTTGTTGATGTTCTGCAAAAGATAAAGCCTGTTTGCTATATAGACTGATGGACACACACAAGGCGAAAATTGCCACACAGCCATCTAAGAAGCCGATAGTGATAATGCGATCGGAAATATACTCGGCATCCACCAAGGGAAGAACCAATAACGCGATGGTGGAGCTAAGTCCCATAATGGCAGTCCAGGTGGAAACGTTGGCTAATAGCCATTTTCTCCGTTTGGAAAACCCTACCATCTGCCGTGTCAGTAAGTAGAGAAAACAGGTATTGCAAACCAGTGTCAGTTCCATAATGAAAGTGATCGGAAATCGCACGGTCGAGGTGTAAGAAATGGTATAACGAACCAAACGGCCGACTGCCCACAAGCAAGGGAAAATCATCGTCCAGAGAATTGCCGGGTGTCCCCCTTGTTTTCCAAGGATCCATAAAAAGCCAAGAGCCACCAGCACAATCCCTCCGACAACACCACCGATAGCGGCGATATCAAAGAACACCTCGTCGATTTTTTCCATGGCTTTCATTTGCATTTGTGAAGACTGAATGACCTGGATTGGTGCTTCTGTCTCTTGGTTGTTCCCTAAGATGTTTCCAAAAGCTTTTACACAATCGGCAAAAGAGCCAACCGATAAGAAAGCTCCTGCTAACATGGCACCAATTCCGGGCAAATACCAAGATTGCTCTTCACGGACCTGAATCGATCCGATTTTTTGAATGCTCGACAAAATAGCCGTAATCACTATAAACACTATAAATGTCAAAACCGCTGCGTACAGTGCAGGATTGCGTTTTCCCTGTTCCCAAAGCATTGGGGCCACAGAAATATCCACGTAAACGAGGGCTCCAACACCAATTAGAATCATCCATATTGGGTTTAAAAGAATATGATTTTTCATGATAACCTCTCCCATACGGGCCCAAAAATATCCTTATACATTATATAGCAAAACCATAGATTGTCAAGATTGCGAAACGGGGATACCCTCTTGTATTTTTCCTACAATTTTAGTATAATGCTCAGAGTGTTGAAGAAAGGAGTGAGACTATGCCAAGACCGCTTACCGAACGAGAACTAAGACGCCGCAGACACCGTCGTCGCAAGCGTATTGTCCTCTCTATCTTTTTTCTACTCCTTGTCCTCATTGTCATCCTAATTGTCTCACTTACCCAATTGACCGTCGGTCTCGTTCAAGACTGCATTTGGTACCAACCAAAAGAAACACCCACCGGCACCACAACCACCACCTACCCCACTTTAGATTACGCCTCGGTGGATAGCGTTTTAAACATGTACTCGGCAATCTTATACGATGCCACCCACGATAAAATTCTATTTGAAAAGAATCCCAACGACGTGGTGTATCCCGCCAGTTTAACCAAAATGCTCACTGCCATTGTGGCTTGTGAATTTTGTCCGGACAACACCACCTTTACCATTGGTGATGAGCAGGAACTGGTCGCCTGGGATGCCAGTACCGCCTATTTGCAACCCGACACTCCTTACACAAAAGAAGAAGTGTTGCAAGCACTCTTATTACCATCCGGTGCCGATGCCGCCTATTGCATTGCCGCCAATGTGGCAAAGGTCCATGAGAATAATATGCAGATGGACAGTCAACAAGCCATTGACACCTTTATTGGGTATATGAATTCCTATGCCGTAGAAATTGGATGCACCAATTCTCATTTTGTCACTCCGGATGGCTATCACGATCCAGACCATCACACCACCGCCAGCGATATGCTAATTATCGCCCGCAAAGCCGTTAGTTATCCTCTCATTAAAAAAATCGTTGCCACACACCAAGTAGGAGAATGGATTAACGGAAATCTACTCCTCGATCCAGAGGATGCCGGATATTATCCTTATGCCAATGGAATCAAAACCGGCTATACCGATGAAGCCGGTTTTAACCTAGCAGCTTCTGCCACACGAAACGGCGTTGAGCTCTATGCCATTTTAATCGGAAGCACCAGCCCAGAATACCGATTTTTCAATGCTTCCACCCTTTTTGAGATGGGTTTCAACCTAGCCGAAAATCCACCCACTACTACCACCGCTTTCCACGATTATTTCGACTATTTTACGGTCTCTACAAAGAAAGCCAAATAAAAGAGATGAAATTTTTTGAAAAAATTTGAAAATTTTTCTTGACAAACCAATTCTTTCAGTACTATAATGGTCACTGTTCCTCCAGACGGGGGAGCAGTAGTTGGTATCGATGGCGGTGAGGGTACACCCGTTCCCATCCCGAACACGGAAGTTAAGCTCACTTGCGCTGACAATACTTGGCTGGCGACGGCCCGGAAAGATAGGAAGATGCCAACATAAGACTTACAACTTCGGTTGTGAGTCTTTTTTTGTGTTTTCGTGTCAAAAAAGCGACCTTTTTCCTTACAAAAAACTCCTTCGTTGCCTTGCATTTTTCTGCATTTTTGTATATGATATAGCAAGTGTTTGTAATACGATGTTATAGAAAGGCTGGGTTTATAAATGTCTTCTATCCAAAAAATGTCGAAAGAAGAGTTATTGGCTCGCAAAGCAGAATTAGAATCTGCCTATAATGAATATCATGATCGTCATTTGTCTTTTGATATGTCCCGTGGAAAACCAGGCCCAGATTTATTGGCCTTAACCCAAGGCATGCTGGATTGTGTCAACGAACGGGATGGCTATATCACCCCCTCCGGTTTGGATACCCGTAACTATGGCGTTTTAGGGGGCATTCCCGAAGCAAAAGAACTCTTTGGCGAAATCTTTGGAATCGACCCAGACAATGTGATTGTCTGCGGAAACTCCAGCTTAAACCTTATGTACGACTACATTTCCACCGCCTACGCAAAAGGCGTTTGCGGAGAAGAACCCTGGGCACGCCAAGGAGCGGTCAAATTCCTTTGTCCTGTTCCCGGCTATGATCGCCATTTTGCTATCACCGAATTTTTCGGTATTGAAATGATTAACGTGCCTTTAAACGACGACGGCCCGGATATGGACGTGGTGGAAGAAGCGATAAAAGACCCGTTGGTAAAAGGAATTTGGTGTGTACCAATGTATTCTAACCCCACTGGTATCACCTATTCGGATGAAACAGTCAAACGGTTTGCGAACTTAAAACCCGCTGCAAAAGATTTCCGTATCATGTGGGATAACGCCTATTGCTTACACCATTTAGGTGCCGAACAAGACACCCTCTTAAACATTTTTGAAGAAAGCAAAAAAGCGAACAATGAAAACATCGTCATCGCTTTTACCTCCACTTCAAAAATCAGCTTCCCCGGTTCTGGTGTTGCGGCCATTGCCGCATCGGACGATAACATCGCCGACATTCGACGCCGTTTAACCGTGGAAACCATTGGCTACGACAAAGTCAATATGCTCCGTCATATTCGCTTCTTTAAGGATTTAGATGGCATCCGTCATCAAATGAAACTCCGTGGAGAAGTCCTATCTCCTAAATTCCATTTGGTCACTTCCACCTTAAAAGAAAAACTGGGTGGAAAAGACATCGCCAAATGGAACGAACCAAAAGGTGGCTATTTTGTCAGCGTAAACTTATTGCCTGGTTGTGCTTCAAAAGTGGCAGAAAAACTGAAAGATGCCGGGATCACCATTACCAATGCCGGCGCAACGTTCCCTTACGGAAAAGACCCCAAAGACGCCAACCTTCGCTTGGCTCCTTCTTACCCGCCGCTGGATGAATTACGAGTTTGTATGGAACTATTTTGTATCTGTGCAGAACTGGTTTCCATTGAAAAACTCCTATCTTTAAAATAAACCTCATTAAACACAGTAAAAAACGGTGCTAGAATAATTGACATTTCTAGCACCGTTTATTATAATGAAAAATACTGGGCGCAAAAGCGCATAGTGAAAATAATAGCTGGGAGGCTAAGTCAATGAAGCGTACCTCAAAAGCAGTCTTTTTCATTGTCTTTATTCTGATTGCCGCCTTAGTGTACACCTCCTTTTTTGGTGTTTACAAGTCCTATGGTGATCGCAAAGATGCTGTGATTAAGAGTGCCTCCGACATTCGTTTCGGTATTGATATCCGCGGCGGTGTCGACGCAACCTTTAAACCTGCAGACAATGTAGGGAAGATCACTGACGAACAAGTCCAAAGCGTTAAAGACGTTATCGAACTTCGTTTAGTTGGTGAAGGCATTACCGATTACGAGGTGTATGCCGATACGGCTAATAAGTCCGTTATCGTTCGTTTCCCTTGGAAGAGCGATGAAAAAAGCTACGACCCACAAGCGGCTTTAGAAGAAATCGGTCGTACCGCTCAATTAGGATTCTACAAAGGCGATAGTAAAGATGAAAAAACCGGAAAACCAACCGGTGAACAAATTCTCTCCGGTGCCGATGTAGAAAGTGCTACGGTATACTACAACACACAAGATAGCGAATACCAAATTTCCTTAAAATTAAAATCTTCCGGTAAAAAGGCTTTTGCCGATGCCACGACCGAATTAGCACCTTCGCAGGGAATTATTTCTATTTGGCTTGATGACGATATGATTTCCTCACCAAAGGTACAAAGTGCCATCACCGATGGAGAAGCTTCCATCCAAGGTGGTTTCACCCTCGAATCGGCAGATAATTTGGCAAACCTTATTAACGCCGGTGCCTTAGACTTCGATATCGTCATTGCCAGCTATGGTAGTGTATCCCCCACCTTAGGGCATTCCGCATTAGATGCTATGGTACTCGCTGCCATCATCGTATTCATTTTAGTTGCCATTTACATGATCATTATGTATCGCTTACCAGGTTTTGTGGCCTGCATTGCTTTGGCTGGCCAAGCCGCCTTAACCATTGCCGCCATTTCCGGATACTTCCCCTTCATTAATGGCTTTACCCTAACCCTTCCTGGTATCGCCGGTATCATTCTTGCCTTTGGTATGGGTGTTGACGCAAACGTCATTACCGCCGAGCGTATTAAAGACGAAGTAAAACTTGGCAAGACCATTGATGGTTCCATCTCCATGGGTAGCAAGAGTTCCTTCTCCGCTATCTTCGATGGAAACATTACCACCATGATTGTTGCCATCGTTTTGATGGGTGTGTTTGGACCACCATCCAGCCTCTTCTCCAAGCTTCTCTACCCATTCTTATTCATGTTCCCAACCGCCACCACCGGTACTGTCTACTCCTTCGGTTACACCTTACTCGTCGGTATCATTTGTAACTTTATTTTTGGCGTGTGGGCATCCAGAAAGATGCTGCAATCCATTTCTAGATTCAAGTGCTTCCGTAAGCCTTGGTTTATAGGAGGTGCAAGGAACAATGATTAAGAAGTTATTTAAAGGCGAATTCGCCTATATGCAAAACTTACGGTTCTTCTACTACTTCACCGCCGTTGTCTTTGCCATTTGCATTATTTGCAATATTATTTTCGGCACATCCTTAGACATTGCCTTTAAAGGTGGTACCCTCGTGCGTTACTCCTTTGAAGGAGATTTAACAGAAAAAGCCGTTAGCGATTATGTCTCCCAATTTAAATACAAATCTTTAGATGTTCAAATTTCCGAAGCCGTTTCTCCTGGAAGTGGTGAGAAATACCAACTCATTAACATCTATACCACCAACGTCCTCGATACCAAAAAGGTTACCAAACTCAACGAGGCCATGGAAAAACAATTCAAGGACTACAAGGTAAAACAAGACAGTACCAGTTCCATCCAAGCAACCATCGGTAAGCTTTTCTTCATCAAATGCTTAGTCACCGTTGCCTTGGCCACCATCTTCTTGTTAATTTATGTTGGATTCCGTTTCCGCCGAATCGGTGGATGGCCTGCCGCCGTTATGGCAATCTTTGCTTTGATTCATGACTTATTCATCGCCTACTTCTCCTTCATCATCTTTGGTATTTCCTTAAACGACAACTTCGTGGCGGTTATCTTAACCATCCTCGGTTACTCCATCAACGGCACCATCGTTGTGTACGACCGCGTGCGTAGCAACCGTCGTTTGATGCCAAAAGCTTCTTTGAATGAAGTCGCTGACGTTGCTCTAAACCAAACCTTTACTCGTAACTTTAACACCTTCCTTACCACCTTCATCGCCATCGGAACCGTTGCTATCGTTGCTTTGTTATCTGGTTTGGAATCCATTACTTCCTTTGCCGTGCCAATGATGATTGGTACCGTCGCTGGTTTCTACTCTTCCACCTTCCTTTGCATCCCCACATGGGTTCTCTGGATGAACAAAAGAGCCGAAAAAGCGAAAGCAAAAGAAAAAGCAAAGAAGAAATAATACTCATAAGCCATTGTTGCAAAAACAATGGCTTTTTCTTTTTCTCCCTTTCTTGACACTCTACCCTATAATCGATATAATTTCACTTGTATGTTTTAAATATTTAGAGGTGACCATCATGGGACAAACAATTGCACAAAAATGTATTGCCGCCCACTTGCTTTCCGGTGAAATGATTCCTGGAAACGAAATCGGCTTACGTATCGACCAAACCTTAACACAAGACGCGACAGGGACCATGGCCTATTTGGAATTTGAGGCAATGGGTATTCCTCGTGTCAAAACCGAATTATCGGTTGCCTATATTGATCACAACACCTTACAAACCGGGTTTGAAAATGCAGATGATCACCGTTTTATCCAAAGTATTTGCTATAAACACGGACTTCGTTTTTCCCGTCCCGGAAACGGCATTTGCCATCAAGTACATTTGGAACGTTTTGGCATCCCCGGAAAAACCTTAATTGGTTCCGATAGCCATACCCCCACAGCCGGTGGTATTGGCATGCTCGCTTTTGGTGCCGGTGGATTGGATGTAGCCGTTGCTATGGGCGGTGGCGCTTACTATATCACCATGCCTCGTATGGTGCGTGTAAACCTTACCGGAAAACTCTCTCCCTGGGTTGCCGCCAAAGACGTTATCTTAGAAGTTTTACGCCGTCTCTCCGTCAAAGGTGGCGTTGGCAAAATCGTAGAATATGGTGGACCTGGTGTGCAAACCTTAAGCGTTCCGGAACGTGCAACCATTACTAACATGGGTGCTGAACTTGGCGCTTCCACCTCTATTTTCCCTTCCGATGAAATCACACGCTCTTTTATGAAAGCCCAAGGAAGAGAAGATCAATGGGTCGCTCTTTCTGCCGACGATGACGCCGTTTATGATGAAGTTTTGGATATTGATTTGAGCACCTTGGAGCCCTTAGCAGCTTGCCCACATTCTCCTGATGCCGTCAAACCTGTCCGTGAATTAGCTGGCATGCCCATTTCCCAATGTTGTATTGGTTCTTGTACCAACTCTTCTCTCTTAGATATGCGCAAAGTTGCCGCTATTTTAAAAGGCAAAACTGTCAACCCAGCTGTTAGCTTAACCATCTCTCCTGGTTCTAAGCAAGTTTTTAATATGATGGCACAGGATGGAACCTTAGCCGATATCATCGCAGCAGGTGCTCGCGTTTTGGAATGCACTTGTGGTCCTTGTATCGGTGTAGGACAATCTCCTAACTCTGCCGGTGTATCCTTACGTACTTTCAACCGCAACTTCGAGGGAAGAAGCGGAACCGCCGATGCACAAGTCTATTTAGTCAGTCCTGAAGTGGCTGCCGCTTCCGCATTAGCCGGTGTCCTTGTTGATCCACGCACTTGTGGAGATGCCCCAACCGTCACCCTTCCCGATTCCTTCCTATTAAATGATAATTTGATTGTAGAACCATGTCCTGTTGAAGAAATGGATCAAGTGGAAATCCTTCGCGGGCCCAATATCAAGCCCTTCCCAAGCAATACCCCATTGCCAGAGGATATTGAAGCCGAAGTCATTTTGAAAGTAGGAGACAACATTACGACAGACCACATCATGCCAGCTGGTGCAAAAATTCTACCTCTCCGCTCTAACATTCCTGCTATTTCTGAGCACTGTTTTGTCCGCTGTGACACATCTTTCCCCGCTCGCTGTAAAAAAGCTGGTAAAGGATTCATTATCGGTGGTGAAAACTATGGACAAGGAAGTTCCCGTGAACATGCAGCACTTGCTCCCTTGTACCTAGGTATTAAAGCCGTCGTTACAAAATCTTTTGCACGCATCCATGCCGCAAACCTTGTAAACGCCGGAATTCTTCCACTAACCTTTGCCAATAGCGATGACTATGACCGCATTGAACAAGGAGACATTCTTCGTTTAAGTTCTATTCGTAATGCCTTAGAAACCGGGCAATCCATTACCTTAGAGAATATAACAAAGAAAGAACGTTACCCACTCACCCACGCTTTATCAAAGCGGCAAATCTCCATTATTCTTGCTGGTGGACTTCTTTATACAGTTGAATAACAAACCAAATCATAACCACCGGCCGTGCCGGTGGTTTGCTCTTTGCCCCTTGGGCAATGTTATCGGCTGAGCCTATAGGCT
>JAGCZP010000091.1 GCA_017959985.1 Clostridia bacterium
ATTGTTTGTGTCGTAGTCATGCTTACTTTAGTTGTGGTTTCCACGACAGATTCTTCCGGATAATCTACCTTTTCACATCCTACCAAAACTAGCACAAAAACCATAGAAAGAACAATCAAGCGTTTCATAATTCTCGCTCCTAAACATGCAAAATCTTCAAAAGACACCCATTAATTATAGCTTTAACCACTAATACTTTTCCATACCAATCCAGATTTTGTCAAGTGGTTTTTTAAAAAAACATACTCATTCTTCTTGTATAAATCACATAAAGCACATGCAGATACACTTTACAAGAAACGCAACAACCCAGGCGATTCCACATTGATACAAGACAATGCCTAGTGCCCATTTTCTGCCCAGTTCCCTGCGAATCGCAGCCACCGCTGCCACACAAGGGGCATACAATAGCGAGAACACTAGCAACGCCGCTGCCGCCGATGGGGCTAATACCGAGGTCACCGAGTCTCCAAACAAAATTTGTAAAGTAGAGACAACTCCCTCTTTAGCAAGGAAACCAGAAATGAGAGATGTGGTAGTTTGCCAATCGCCAAATCCAAGTGGAGTAAAAATCGGTGCAATCCAGCCAGCTAATAATGCGAGCATACTATTGGAAGAATCTTCCACCATGGTCAGTCGCATATCAAAGCTTTGTAAGAACCAAATCACGATGGTTGCCACGAAGATAACGGTAAAGGCACGATGTAGGAAATCTTTTGCCTTATCCCACAAAAGCTGTGCCACGTTTTTAACCCCCGGCATACGGTAGTTTGGAAGTTCCATTACAAACGGAACCGCTTCACCTTTGAAGGTCGTTTTCTTCGCCACTAAGGCATTGATAATACCCACCACAATGCCTAGCAGATATAAGCCGATAACAATAAAGCCTGCTTGTTTTGGAAAGAAAGCGTTGGCAAAGAATCCATACACAGGGATCTTTGCGGTACAACTCATAAAGGGCACCATCATAATGGTCATTTTCCGGTCTCGTTGGGACGGCAGGGTACGACTGGCCATTACCGCCGGTACCGAACAACCAAAGCCAATCAGCATAGGAACGATACTTCGTCCTGATAAGCCGATTTTCCGAAGAAGTTTATCCATCACAAAGGCAACCCTTGCCATGTATCCGGTATCCTCTAGCAAAGAGAGGAAGAAGAATAGCACAACGATAATCGGTAAGAAGCTTAGCACACTTCCCACGCCATTGAAAATACCATCAATAATGAGAGAATGGAGCACTTCGTTAACCCCAATATCCGCTAAAAACGTATCGGTCGCTTCGGTAAACCAATCAATTCCCGACGCTAGCAAATCTTGAAGATACAAACCGATCACACTAAAGGTCAAGTAAAAGACAGCTGCCATAGTGAGGATAAAACTGGGAATAGCGGTGTATTTTCCTGTCAAGATTTTATCAATTTTTTGACTGCGATCCCGTTCTTTACTAACTTTTTTCGGCTTAACAACACACCTAGAAACCAGTTTCTTAATAAAAGCAAACCGCATATCGGCGATTGCCGCGGAACGGTCTAATCCCCGTTCCTCTTCCATCTGCACAATAATATGCTCAATGGTTTCTTTTTCATTTTTGGAAAGTTTTAATGCCTTTAAAACCTTTTGATCTCCTTCCACAATTTTTGTGGTCGCAAATCGTGTAGGAATCCCCGCTTCTTTGGCATGATCATCCACTAAGTGCATAATGGCATGAAGGCATCTGTGCACCGCACCGCCATGATCCTTTTCATCACAGAAATCTTGCCGACCAGGATGTTCTTGGTATTTGGCAATATGGATGGCGTGATCAATCAGTTCCCGCATACCTTCGTTTTTTGCGGCAGAAATCGGAACCACCGGAATCCCCAGCATTTCTTCCATTTCGTTAATACGAATGCTTCCTCCGTTACCCCGGACTTCGTCCATCATATTCAGAGCCAACACCATAGGAACATCCAGTTCCATCAGTTGCATGGTTAAATACAAATTCCGCTCAATATTGGTAGCATCCACGATATTAATAATACCAGTTGGTTTCTCGTCCAAAATAAACTGACGAGACACGAGTTCTTCACTGGTATAGGGAGATAGCGAATAAATACCCGGTAAGTCTGTCACTAAAGTGTTCGGCTTATTCCTAATCGGTCCGTCTTTTCGGTCCACCGTCACCCCAGGGAAGTTGCCCACGTGTTGGTTCGAACCGGTCAATTGATTAAAGAGGGTCGTTTTCCCGCAGTTTTGATTGCCCGCAAGAGCAAAGGATAATACCGTTCCCTCCGGCAGGGGATTTTCGTCCGCTTTGCTATGATACCGTCCTCCCTCACCAAGGCCAGGGTGTTCCACCGTCTCCCGGAATAGAAAGGCAATCGTTCCTCTTCTTTGGGAGATACCTCATGGACCTGAATCTTGGCCGCATCATCCAAACGAAGCGTTAATTGATACCCATGAATTTGTAATTCCATTGGGTCCCCCATAGGGGCGTATTTTTCCAACGTAATTTCTGTACCAGGAATAACACCCATATCCAAAAAGTGCTGACGAAGAGCACCGGTGCCTCCCACAGAATCAATCATGGCGGTATGCCCAATGGGTAACTCGCGTAAAGTCATTGTTTTCATTTCGCGTTACCCTCCTTGTGACACACATCTCTCAGAGCACAACCACTGCAACCGCAACCACAGCTGCCCTTTCCCTTTTTCTTGTCTTGTATCATCTTCCCAACAATACCGACTACGATACACACTAATACAAGGGCGACTAGGGCGGTCGCTCCATATTCTTGCATCCAAAGTCCCATCTACCATCCCCTTCCTATTTAAACCTTATCCATTATAGTTAGCATGTGCTAACTTGTCAAGTGATACTTGAAAACTTTTTTATTTTTTTCTCAACGAGTGCTTCTTTCCATTAAGGTTTTTGGAAAGTTTTATTTTTTTCTTTTCTATTAAAGCAAATTGTGGTATATTTATTTGTGCGGACTTTTTCAAAGGAAGGAGGAACCATTATGGGAAAAATCATTGCCATTTACAACCAAAAAGGCGGCGTGGGAAAAACCACCACAGCGGTCAATTTAGCGGCGGCGGTTGCTGCCGGCGGCAAAAAAGTCTTATTAGTGGATATTGACCCCCAAGGAAACACCACCGGTGGTCTTGGAGTGAATAAGCGAGAGTTAAAAGTATCCACTTATGAAATGCTCCTTGGCAATTGTACGGCATCAGATGCCACCGTTTCCCTTCCCTTCAAAAACTTATTTGTTCTTCCCTCTTCCACCCAACTAGCCGGTGTGGAAATTGAAATGGTCAGTTTACCTCGAAGAGAAAGTCGGCTAAAAGGGGCTCTCGCACCTATTCGGGATCAATACGATTTCATTTTCATCGATTGTCCCCCTTCTTTGGGTATTTTAGCCTTAAATACTTTGTGTGCCGCCGATACGGTACTCATCCCCATTCAATGTGAGTATTACGCGCTGGAAGGGTTATCCCAATTAATGGCCACCCTCCGGCAAGTAAAAATGAAATTTAATCCCAACTTAGAAATTGAGGGTGTCTTACTAACCATGTTCGATGGACGGCTCAACCTCACCCAACAGGTGGCAGAAGAAGTAAAGAAATACTTCCCCAAACGTGTCTTTGCTACCGCCATTCCTCGCGCGGTTCGTATTTCCGAAGCCCCCAGTTTTGGCAAGCCCGTTATTTATTATGATTTTCGTTCTCGTGGCAGCCAGGCCTATTTGACCTTAGCCCAAGAATTTATACAAAATCAAAGAAAGAGAGGCTAACACAATGGCAGGAATGAAAGGTGGTTTAGGCAAAGGGTTAGATGCCCTGTTTATGGAAAACGACTTTGAAAGCATCACCCCTACGTCCCTGAAACTAAACGAAATCATCCCCAACAAAGAACAGCCTCGTAAAGTCTTTGATGAGGATGCCTTAAAGGATTTGGCCGATTCCATTTCTCAACATGGCATCTTACAACCCTTGCTTGTTCGTCCTATGACCGACGGCACTTACCAATTGGTCGCCGGAGAACGTCGCTGGCGAGCTGCCGGTATTGCCGGATTAAAAGAGGTCCCTGTGGTCATTCGGGAAATGACCGACAAAGACGCGGATACCTTCGCTTTAATCGAAAACTTGCAACGGGAAGATTTAAACCCCATTGAAGAAGCCCAAGGGTATCGTTCCTTAATTGATTCCTATGGCATCACCCAAGAAGATGCTGCCAAATATGTTAATAAATCCCGACCAGCCATTACCAACGCCCTTCGTTTACTGGATCTCCCCGATTCCATCATCCAAAAAGTATCCGATGGGTCCCTTTCCGCTGGTCACGCCCGTGCCATTTTGTCCTTTGACACCAAAGAAGAACAAGAGGCCGCCGCCAGTGAGGCCATCGCCAAAAATCTTACAGTGCGCGCCTTAGAAAAGATGGCACAAGCCTCCCACAAACCCACCACGAAAACAAGCGTTAAAAAATCCAAACGCCCCTCTTTCTACGATGAAGTGGAATTGGCTTTAACCGATCAATTGGGACGGAAAGTCAAAGTGGTCCCCATCAAAAAGGGAGGCATTTTACAACTGGAATTCTATGATCAAGATGATTTACGAGGACTGGCCAATGCCATAGCCCCCGATAAGAATTAAGGAGAGAGTTACATGATTGATATTAAACTGATTCGTTCGGAACCGGATGTGGTAAAAGCTGCCATTCGTAAACGGATTCCTGACGGTCTCGATGGCGTCATTGATCAGATTCTCGAACTGGACGCCACCCGTCGTCAAATGGCTTCCAAAATCGAAACCATGAAAGCGGAACAAAACCAAGCTTCCAAACAAATTCCGCAAATCAAAAAAGAAGGCGGCGATGTCTCCGAGATTATGGCAAAGATGAAAGACCTCTCTGCCAAAATCAAGGAAGAAGACGTGGTCTTCAGCGAACTGGAAGAAAAACAAAAAGATTTGTTGCTCTCCCTTCCGAACATGCCCGATGAAGACGTGGTTGCCGGCGGCAAAGAAAACAACGCCGTGGTCCATGTGTGGGGAACCAAACCGGAATTTGATTTTGAACCGAAAAACCATGTGGATTTGTGCGAATCCCTTGGTCTCATTGACTACGAACGCGGAGCAAAGTTAGGCGGAAATGGTGCCTGGGTCTACCGTGGGATGGGCGCTCGTTTAGAATGGGCTCTCTTAAACTTCTTTATCACCGAACACATCAACGACGGTTATGAACTGATGCTTCCTCCCCACATGCTCAACTACAATTGTGGTTACGTAGCCGGACAATTTCCGAAATTTGCCGACGAAGTATACTGGATTGAAAATCCCACAGGGGATAAAAAATTTATGCTCCCCACCGCCGAGACCGCTCTTGTTAACTTGCATCGTGACGAAGTCATTCCCACCGAAGAATTGCCTAAGAAATATATTGCCTACACTCCTTGCTATCGTCGGGAAGCCGGCAGTTATCGTTCAGAAGAACGAGGTATGATTCGCGGACACCAATTCAACAAAGTGGAAATGGTCCAATACACCACTGCCGAAGGATCCGATGCTGCTTTTGAAGAACTGGTTCGCAAAGCCGAAACTCTCGTGCAAAAACTCGGTCTTCACTATCAATTAAGCAAATTGGCCGCCGGAGATTGTTCTTTCTCTATGGCCCGTACCTACGATATTGAAATCTGGATTCCCAGCATGGGCATTTATAAAGAAGTCAGTTCTGCTTCCAACGCCCGTAGCTACCAAGCCCGCCGCGGCAATATCAAATATCGCGGTGAAGACGGAAAACTCACCTTTGCCCACACCTTAAACGCTTCCGGACTGGCCACCAGCCGTGTTCTCCCCGCTCTTGTGGAGCAAAATCAAAACGCAGACGGTTCCGTTACCGTCCCCGAAGTTCTTCGTCCCTTCATGGGTGGCATCGAAGTCATTCGCTAAAAGACACAATCATAACCACCGGCCGTGCCGGTGGTTTGCTCTTTGCCCCTTGGGCAATGTTATCGGCTGAGCCTATAGGCTCGCCGAATAGTCCGCCAACCGCGGTTAGTTTACAGACTTAGCCCCTAAAGGGGCTTTTTCTTTTGTCTTCTTATACCGGCTTACCCGTAAACGGGTCTACATATTC
>JAGCZP010000092.1 GCA_017959985.1 Clostridia bacterium
CCACTTCTGCAAGCGTCGCTGCCTTTTCGATAGCTTCTTGCAGCTCCGGAGTCAATTTGCCTTGTTCCTCAATAGAAGAAAGAACTGTTGCTTTTCTTTCTTCTAAATTTCGTAAATACTGCAGCCGTGTCTCTAAGGTACGCAAAGACGTATCGTCCATAGAGCCGTGCATTTCCTTACGATACCGTGCAATAAAGGGAATGGTATTTCCCTCATCTAATAAAGTCACGACATTTTGAACGTATTGCTCTTTTTGTCCAATTTCCAGCGCGATTGTTTTAATGATATCCATGTGATTTCTCTCTTTCCCCGAAATAACGTCCCCTGCGTAACTGCAGAGGACGTTTTCTATTTGTTAAGTAATGAATGGCCATGGGTCCGCTCTTGAGCCGCGGTACAACACCTCTATATGTAAGTGGTTGCACGTACTCCATCCGGTACTACCAACCCGAGCAATCACTTGTCCTTTGGAAACTTTTTCACCGGGAGTTACAAGCACTGCCGAGCAGTGTGCGTATCTTGTTTGATATCCATTACCATGGTCAATTAGGACATATTCGCCCCATCCACCATTGTAACCATAACCATAAGCTTCTACGACCCTACCACCATCGGCGGCAACAATTGCAGCACCATAGTTACCATAAATATCCACACCATTATGGAAACGACCAGCTTGGTATCCATACCGTTCACCAACACCCAATGAGGATGGCAATGGCCATAGCATATTTCCTGTTGCCACACCATCTCCCGGAGTAGAACTACCGCCTCTTGGCGTCATCGCTCCAATGCCTTTAACCTGTGTAACCGGTTGCCGAATAATCTCGGATTTCATTTGTTTTCTTGCGGTCTCTTGCCCATCCACATAGGACACCTTATAAGTGATTTGTCGAATACCAGTAATACCGGAAATCTTAATGTAGTTATCGCCCACATACCGGTTCTTATCTTGAACGGTTTCTTCCTCGAATGGGATTGACTGGTTTTGTTTCTTATCACAGGTCATGGAAATGGCTAAGTAAGCCGAAGATTCTTTTACAAGAAGTTTTTGACCAACTTTTAAATCGTTAATTCCAACATTCGGATTCATTTGGAGAAGTTGCTTCCGACTCAAATTGTACGAATGGGCAATGGAGGCAAGTGTGTCACCTTTTTTCACCACATACCACTCATTCGAAGCGTTCTTGTTGGTTAGCAATTCTTTTGCTTCTTCTAAACTGAGTTTTGTGGTAGTGGGATACAGCCCCTCAATGAATTCCACATTATCCAAGAATTCAATGGAAACGTTGGTCATGGTGCTGTCCCCATAAGTACTGGCATAATTGTCTAAGATGGATTGCAACAAGACTTTTCCCTTTATGTCCGAAGCAATAGAGCCCTCAAAGACCCCATTAACATAAATGCCATAAAGATCCGACACCATATCGCCATAAGAGCTTAATATCACGTCACAAAGCTCTGTTTTGTCCATTAATTCTGTTTTCGGCGTTAAGGTTAATTCCATGGTCGGGGAGCGATCCGCAGAGAAGGATTGTTCCACATTGGACACCCGTCCCTCTGCCATAGCCACAGCATCATCAAACACCGTTTCATCTGCAATGTCCCCTACGTATTGCCCCATATAGGTCAACCGCAAAGCGAACGTTGCGTTAGACCAGTACCGAATGGTAAAGGCCGCCAACAATACCGATGCCACCGGCAATATCACCATAAATACTTTTTTAATGTTACGGCGATAGGTATACGTAGCTAAAAACGGAATAGCAAGAGATCGAATTAAGTTTTGGTACCAGTTATGGGTGCCTTTTCCCCATACCCAAGCACGAATTTCGTTCCAGTCACGTTTCATTTCGCTGGTATCCGCTTTGATGTTATGAAACGCCTGTAAAATAGTAACTTCGTACGCCTTTTTCAACAACGCCCAAAGCGGTCTTAACAAATGTCTTGCTGCACGGCGAAAGCGCAAGGCAACACGAATGGTTCGAATTCCTTCTTTGTAACAAACGGGATAAATATAATCCCAAAAGCGCAACACTTGCGCTCCTATATTGTCAAAGAACTTCCGTACCGATGACGGTGTTCTTTTTGCGATTTCTTCTGGCACGAGAAGTCCTCCTTTCTGCATGGTAAGTTTTTATTTGGGATATACGAGTTTACTTTCATCCCAATTATCGAGCACCAAAGCCATTTTTTGAGCGGCTTCTTTAGCTCCTTGTAAATTGTGTTCTAAATAGTTTCCGCACTCCTTGGCGGTAGTCCCTGGAATGGTTCCTTCAAAATCCGCAATAAAACTTAATGCCTCTTTTGTTAAAGCAATGACTTGTTCATGAGTCATTTTGCTTGTTAAAAAGTAAAATCCAGTACGACATCCCATAGGCCCAAAATACACAATATACTTTTCATACGCACTGCTTCTCACAAAGGTTGCAAACAGATGCTCAATGGTATGCATCACATCGTTTGGTAAATACGGTGGCGTGTTAGGGCGAATAAACCGCAAATCATAGGTCACCACATCCCCATCAACCCGTGACACATACATTCCCGGGGAAAGAATGGTATGATCAATTTGGAAACTTTGAAGTTGTTTTAACTCTTGGCTCATAGGTCTCTCCATTACATTTTCCCAATAATGGTGGCAACAATCGCTCTAGAATCAATCAAAGCCGTATCTTCCGAGATGCCCGTTCCAATGACGGTACAAGAAATACCATATCCTTTGTTAAGAGCAAACAAAGCACCATTTCCTTTTTCCCATTTCCAATAGGCTTTTTCGCCTAGATTGGGGGCTTCCTTAACCCCTGGGATCTTGGAAACACTTTGCGAAAACTGATCAGCCGTCTGTTCGGTCATACTAATATTAATAGAAACTTTTCCGTCTACAGAGCGGGTAAAGACAGACTGACCATCGTTGATAACCGTTGGCTTTTCAACCTCAAAGCCCATGGCACTTTCAATCTCAATATGGGTAATCGGAATTTCAATGTTTAACAATTTGGCGGTTGTATGTGTGGTCTTTGTAAAAGACTCGGTTGGCTCTTCCTCTTTTTTGCCACAGCCAGCAAGGAACAAAACCCCTAAGCACAACACCATTGCCATGACAAGGCTACAAACTCTTTTCATCATTACACCTCTTCATCATTCATGCTCATTTCCAGCCACTGTTCTCTTGTTAATAGCACTTTTCTTGGCTTGCTACCTTCATGAGGTCCCACAATGCCTTTCCGTTCCATCTCATCAATTAAACGGCCTGCACGAGCATACCCAACGCGTAATTTTCTTTGTAAAAGGGAGACAGATGCTTCCCCTGTATCAATCACAGCCTCAATGGCCTTTGGAAGCATTTCATCTGCCACATCATTTTCTTCGTCTTCGTCCACAGAAGCCCCTGTTTTGTTGTTTCCGGTTTCTGCCAAACGATTAATTTCATTCATAGTTTCTTCATCGTAGGTTTGCTCTTCGTCAGGAGAAATATAGCGAATAACATTTTCTCTCTCAGCATCACTAACATAGCACCCTTGCAAACGGAGAGGTTTGGAGGCTCCAATCGGTAAGAAGAGCATATCGCCATGCCCTAACAAAGTTTCGGCACCGTTGGTGTCTAAAATCAAACGAGAATCCAGTGCTTGAGAAACACTAAGGGCAATACGGCTAGGAATATTGGCCTTAATCAAACCCGTGATTACATTAGCAGATGGTCTTTGGGTTGCAATAACCATATGGATACCAGCTGCACGTCCCATTTGAGCAATACGAACAACCGATTCCTCTACCTCACTACCAACATTCATCATAAGATCGGAAAATTCGTCAATCACCACCAAGATTTGTGGGAAGACTTCCATATCTTCTGATTTCTTCGCTTTTTCGTTATAGGCAGTCAAATCTCTAACTTTGTGGTTAGAAAACTCTTGATAACGCTTATTCATTTCAATAACGGCCCATCCCAAAGCACCAGCAGCTTTTTGCGGGTCCGTAACCACCGGAACTAGTAAGTGCGGAATTCCGTTATACACACTAAACTCAACCTTTTTCGGATCAATTAATACTAATTTCACCTCA
>JAGCZP010000093.1 GCA_017959985.1 Clostridia bacterium
AATCCATCCTGTATTTTTTTAGGTTAAATCTTTACATTTTAGGGTTATCGGTGTATAATATCATTGTTGTGTATTTGGAGGAATCTTTCTATGGCAAAAAAAGTAACAAGTTTAATCGCAGCAATCTTTTTTATTTTCCCGACCTATCGGGAACTGCAATACCTTATTAATATGTTTCGGCAAGGAGATACACCGGATGCGATGGCGTATGTGTATTTTCTCTCCGCTTTCGTGATTGTGGTTTGCCTTGCGGCCAGAGCCAATATCGGAGCGTTTGTAGGAATTGCGGCATTTTCTCTTGCCAACCTTATTTGGGATGTGCAAATGTTTATCGCCTATAAGCAATTTATGCCGAAATTTTTCCGCGTAATTGACTTTTTAGGGTATGCCTCCTTTATATTTTTATCCCTTATTCTTATTACCAACATTGCCCCGAAATGGAAAAAGGGAGCCCGGTATTTGTTTGCTCTCCCATTTGTGCTTATTTTTGCGTACCAAATCTACTACAACATTTATCCATGCCTTCGTGATTTAATTTCTTTGGGCGTTTTCTATTGGACTGTCTTTAGCCAATACGTGTTATTCCCCGTTATTTTCTGTGTGGGAATTCTCATTACCATGCTGTGGGAGTTTTACGAGACTTCCGAAAAGGATGATCAGGCAGAAGTGAAAATAGAAGGCAGCACCATTGAAATTGATAATAGGGAAGAATTTCTAACACCAGAAGCAGAATCTGCTTTGAGCGAATTCCAAGAAGATCCAAATGATGTATTGGAGGAGCCAAAGCAAGAAGAGGAGTAAAAGTAAAGAAATGAAACGTCTTTTCGGAATTCTTGCTGTTTTAAGCGTGCTGGTATTGATGCTATCGACCGTATCTATGCTCGGTCTTGCAGACGATGAGGATGTGTCGGATGTTACCAGCGAGGTTTTAAGCGATGTCAGTAGCGATGATACAAGCGAAGAGGATAGCGATGTCTCTGTGTTTGTGGAACCAGACACCTATGAAGATCATTTGATTTATTCGTTTGATTTTGATGGGGAAGATGCCACAACCGTTTTGAAAAAAGCGGGATCCACCCCTGGCGTGATTGACAGAGAAGTGTATGCGGGTGATGCTGAAACCGGCGGTAGCTTAGCACTACAAATCGGTCCTAACAGTACCACTGGTCGTGGGGGTGTGTTACCCTACATTTGGCCAGAAGGAATTAGTGGTGTCATTAATGCCCAAGGTGATTTAAAAGAGGGCGAATATTACGAGTTTCAAATTGACATGGCTTGGGATGGCCCCTTAAACACGAAAAAGGGAACCTATGTATATCCCTTTATGCTTATTAATGGCAAGAGCGAAAACTATTTCACAAAGGTTTCGGAAGGAATTCAGCAAATCGGGGAAGAATTCCAGACCTATGTGTATCGTGTGGACACCTTAGAAGCAACACCAAAGAAAGGCGAAGATTCTGGCGGTATTGCGTTTTGTTGTGAAAATTCCTTAGCCTATGGCGGGTATTTACGGTTTGATAATATTAAACTGATTAAACACGGCGAATGGGTTCCGGCGGATACCAGCGGTATTCATTATGTAACACCGGTGGTGGCACCAACCACTTACGAAGAAACCGATGAAAATGGTGTGACCGCGTCCGGAAAAATCACCACCGTTTTGTATGAAAACGATTTTGAATCTGCCAAACCGGAGAGCATCTTTGGTCATTACAACGATGCCATTGATAGCCATATTTTGACACAATTTGAGCAAGAAGGAAAAGGCGGAAACAACACCAAATACGAAGTGTATTTTATCCCCAGTTCCAGCACACCGAATACCATTTATTCGGATGGTGGCTATTATCCCGTTATTTGGATGTACAATAGCACTCTAAAAGAGATTTTTGCCAATGAGAAACCGTTGCAAGCGGATGAATATTATCTCTTGCAAGTGAGCCTCTATTGCAGCCAAGGATATTGTTATCCATCGATCATTTGCGGAGATAAAGAGTATTCTCCTGTGTATGAGTGGGATTCCACCAATATGTCGGAAAATATTTCTTCTTTCGGTGCCCAGTTTATTACCCGTTATTATGTGTTTAAGAAAGCGGGAATGGATTTATCCAAAGGCAATTGTGCCATTGCCTTCTTTACCGAAGGGTATTTGCACTCCTTCGTTCCTGTTTATGCCGACAACTTTAAATTATCCGTGGTTCGTTTCCCTGAGAAGTCCATTGTTTGGGGTGACGTAAGTGGCGATGAAAAAGTGGATATGATTGATGTCCTAATGACAAGACGCTACATGGCGCATATGATTACCGAAGAGGACTTGGATTTTGAAGCCGGTGACATTGACAAAAATGGGAAACTAGATATGAAAGATGTTTTGTATATGCGCAAATACATGGCTCATATGATTGAACTATAAAGCAAAAACCCTGCGAAATAATTCGCAGGGTTTTGATTATTATGGATTACAGTTTTTACAAGGGACATACCCTTGTGAGACAACCTCTTCTCGCTGACAGTAAAAGAATACGCGGTTGCTTTCTTTCATTTGTTTAACGGATGCACAAGAAGGTTTGTGAAATTTCTTCGTGTTGCGGTTGCCCACGTAAGTGGCGTCCTTTGTGTCAACAGGAGCCAGGGTGGTTTTCTTAGCGGTGGTTTTGGCCACCGCTTTTTTGACGGTTTTGGGAGCTTCTGTGACGGTGTCTTCTGCGTGGTTTTCTCCGGTTTTATAATCAATCCAAACACCGGGCTGCACGTTATAGCAATACACGTTAAAACAAATGCCGTCCCCATCGTCTTCTACCGAGTAGGCTTCCATTTGTACGCCACTGGCGACTAAGTTGTCCCCGTCAAAAATAGGGGTGATACGGTAGAGCACATGATTGTGCGTTTCTTTAATGTAGTCGGACACCATGTTTTCGAAAGGAAGCATTCCTTTGGTGTTTAGATAGCGGGTACCAGTGATGAGGTTTCGTTCGTTGGCGTTTTCACCGGATAGTTGCCAGCCGATTAAGTGGCACCGGTTGTAAACGGCTTGTCCATCCACAAAATCGTACATTTGCTGCTTCCAACCACTGGGGTGAATGGAACTAATGCTGCCTCGTTTTCCGGTGGGCATTAGGTCGGTACAAAGACAGGCAAACGCCACGCCGCAGCGTCCTAAATAATCGAGCGTGGCATAGGTTTCAAACCCGGTGGTGGTCATGTCCCCTTGTGTGAAAGCAGGCTCGTTATTGTTAAGCGCTACATAGGGTTTTCCGGAATAGGCGGGAACGCCCGCAGAAGTTTGGGTTTTCTTTGTCGTTGTGGCAAGAGTGGTAGCCTTGCTTGTGGTCGTGGTTTCAAAGGCTTCCGAGAGAACATCCTCTGCAGTTGTTGTCGTTTCGGCGGTGGTGGTGACAACTTCTGGTATGAAACTAGATCCGTCCGATAGCAGAGAATCTAGAAATTCGTCACAACCGGATAGCAGCAAGGACAGACTTAGTAGCGAGATGGCTAAAACAAGGGCAAAGCGTCTTTTCCTATTTTTCACTTTACCCACACCTCTTTTGTGATTTTATCATGAGAGGATCCGGCAAAATCGGTTTTATTTTCCAGGCGATAGCCTTCTGCTTTTAAATCCACGTCGAAGGTTACATCAAAGGGATAGTCGCGGTTCCATTTGTATAAGATGACAGAATCAATGGAAGAAAGATAGGGAGCAATATCCAAGTTTTCGATAAAGCAGAAATCCTTTTTATCTTCCAAGAGGGTATCGGAAAAGGTAAAGGAACTTGAAAGAGTGGATAAATACTTTTCCGAAAAGGAATGGGCATAGACGGAACTGCTGGCGGTTTTAAGCATATCGTTTATAACTTCCGAGTCGCGGCTTTGACGACGGTTGTTAAATAGCATTCCACGATTATCATCGATACAGAGAAAAACAGTCATCGTTTACTCCTCCTTCTTCCGAAACGGGGCATTTAATAGAAGAGAGATTCCATTGAATAAAAGCGAAATCACCACAATCCCCGCTAAAGTCCATTTGGAAAAGGTTGGCTTTTTCATTTGCAAATCCCTTCTTCCTTTGAAAGCTTGTATTCAAAAGCGTCCATGAGGGCAATAAAACTGGATTCGACGATGTCGGTAGAAACCCCAACGGTAACGAAGGTGGATTTATCTTCATCCATGGTCTCCATCAGGACACGGGTGGTAGCATCGGTGTCCCGGTTGGTTTCTAGTACGCGCACTTTGTAGTCGCTCATACGAAGACAAGCTAGTTGCGGATAGAAGGTTTTTAACGCTTCTCGCATGGCATTGTCCAATGCGTGCAAAGGACCAATACCCATGCCACACGCCATTTCGGTTTGTCCATCCACTTCGATTTTGACCATCGCACTGGACATATGAATACCGTCAGGAGCAGGCATATCTTCGGACAGTTTATACATAATCACACGGTAGTGGGGTTCCCACTGCTTTAAGTGGCGACGCACCAGCAGTTCCAAACTGGCTTCGGCGCCTTCGTATTGGTATCCTAAAAATTCTTGAGATTTTATGATGTCAATTAACGCGATGGTCTCGGGAGAATTCTTTGTTAAATGGGGAGAAAATTTTTGGATATAGGGTAAGATGGCTCCGCGACCACCCATTTCGCTTAGAAGCAATTTCCGCTCGTTTCCAACGAGGCTGGGATCAATATGCTCAAAAGCGGTTTTTAGCTTTTGCATACCATCAATATGCATACCGCCTTTATGGGCAAAGGCGCATTTTCCCACATAGGGCATGGAATGTTGCATACGGATGGTGGAGATTTCTGCAATTTGGCGACAAGTGCTGCGAAGTTTCTGTAAATCTCCTTGGCAAGCATAACCGCATTTTAGAGTGAGGTTGGCAATCACGGTGGAGAGTGCGGCGTTTCCGCAACGTTCGCCAAACCCTAAGAAGGTGCCTTGTACATGTACCGCACCGGATTCCACAGCGGACATAGAAGAAGCGACGGCACAGCCGATATCGTTGTGACAATGAATACCAATTTGTTTGTCCGGAAATTCGGCGTGAACTGCTAACACCATATCACCGATTTCATTAGGAAGAGTACCACCGTTTGTGTCACACAGTACTAGCACATCCGCTCCACCATCTACGGCGGCTTTGAGGGCGTGGAGGGCAAAGCGAGGACTCTCTTTGTAGCCGTCAAAGAAATGTTCCGCGTCAAAGATAACCTCTTTGTCTTTCTTTTTTAAATACCGAACAGTTTCGCGAATCATTTCTTGGTTTTCTTTTTCAGAAATTCCAAGGACCTTTTTGGTTTGGCTGGCAGAAGCTTTTCCTACGATGCTAACGGTAGGGGTTTCTGCACGAAGAAGGCCACGGCTATTCTTATCCAGTCCTAAACGGCCGGGCTTGGATGTGTTTCCAAAAGCACAGATTTTGGCATGTTTTAATTTAAGACTTTTCAGTTCTTCAAAAAAGTGAGCGTCTTTTGGATTGGAAGAGGGAATGCCGGCTTCAATATAATCCACGCCAAATTCATCGAGAATCTTCACGATCTTCATTTTGTCTTGAACCGAATAGGAAACACTCTCTGCTTGAGATCCATCTCGCAAGGTGGTATCAAAATAGAAAATGGGACGTCCTTTTACATTGGATAGTTTTTTAAATTGTTCCTTTGTATAGGAGATGGTTTTTTGCTTTTTATCCACCGTGCTTTCTTTGTAACGACCGTCTTGCGGTTTGGCGGCATTTTGGGGAATCTTCCATAATTTGCCAACGCGAATGGCTCCGTGGATTTTTCCTTCGTTGCATAAGGTACGTACGCGTCTGTCAGAGATTTTCCATTTTTCGGATGCTTGTTTTACGGATATAAACATAAAGATTCCCTCCTTTCTCCTGTAAGAGTACCGCATTATCGGTATAATGTCAATACTTTACGGAATAATAGGAGGGAACCAATTCGATTTCTTATTTAAACAGCCAGGAAATATCGGAACGATATTCTTCCTCTTCTTTGGTAAGAGGTTCTTTGACGTATTTCTTTTTGCGGGAATAGCCGTAGGAGGCTTTTACCAGAATAGGGCAGAGGATGGAGGAGACAATGATCAAACAGATGGTGGGCATTAACGGATCAATACCGATTAAGGTTCCATCCGCAGCTTTTGCAATAAAGCCACGACCGGCTGCATAGACAGCCAAGGCAATCTCCCCTCTGGCAATCATACCGCATCCGATGATGGTGGATTCTTTTAGAGAATAGCCACACATCTTTGCGGAGAGACCGCAGCCTCCAATCTTCGCAACAATACCCAGGACAATAAAGAGGAGAGCAAAGAGAAGAATATGGGCGTTGAATTGACTGAAGTCGGCGCTAATGCCGATATAGGCAAAGAAGATGGGGGTAAAAATCATATACCCGGAAACCAGAGCTTTTCGGTCCATAAAGGCGGTGTCGTTTAGCCCGCTAAGCATTAACCCGGCCATGTAGGCACCGGTGATGGCGGCTACGCCAAAGTACTCTTCTGCGTAAAAGGCGAAGAGAAAACAAATACCAAAAGCAAAAATACTGGTACGGCGTTTGTGAGGTCTGTTTTTGCTAAGCCATAAGAAAATGACACGGCATAAAAGACCAATCACAATGGTAAAGGCAAAGAATCCTAAAATCTTTAAAACGGTCATCCAAACGTTGGATCCGCCTTTGAGGCTGGTTAGCACGCTTAGTACCATAATGCCAATAACGTCGTCAATGATGGCGGCACTTAAAATGACCGTTCCCACTTTGGTGGAGAGTTTACCAAGTTCCCGTAGTGCTTCCACCGTAATGCCTACACTGGTGGCGGTTAAAATACAACCAACAAACAAGGCGTTATGCAACAAATCGGGATTGGAGAGAGAAGAAAATCCTCCCATAAAGAGGGTGGCGCCCAGGGTCCCGAGAACTAAAGGAACGGCCACACCGAATAAGGCAATGATGGTGGCGGCAAAGCCACTCTTTTTCAGATTTTCAAACTTGGTTTCCAGGCCACTGGAAAAGAGAATCAAGCAAACACCGACTTGGGAGAAGGCGTGGAGCGTATCCATTTCGGCTTCACTGGGATTGATAATGCCCATAAAGGGAATATTCAGTTGAGAGAAAATGGCAGGTCCGATTAAAAAACCCGCGAAAATCATTCCAACGACTTGGGGAATTCCGAAGTGCCGCGTGGTTAATCCACATAGTTTCGTAGCTAGTAAAATAACCGCCAAATCGAAGAGAATATGGGTTACACTAAAGTCCATATCGATCCTTCTTTAAAAGGTTTATTTTTATTCGCACGTTTACTATTATAGGTTGGCTTTTTGAAAAGTCAAGAAAAAGCACCCATGCCCTCGCAAACTCAGAGAGAATATTCCTTGAAAAACAAGGAAAATACTGGTATAATCCTCTTGATATATTCCTTAACAAATATGACGGAAAAAGAGGAGATTTTCATGAAATATTGTACACAAGGTCATGGGCAATTTCCTGATAATTATATGATTTGCCCGACTTGTAATACACCACTTGCTAGCTATCCTACTACGAAGTTTTGTACACACTGTGGTAACCAAGTGGATGCCAAAGCGGCGATTTGCACGCGATGCGGTTTTTCGTTTGATATGACCGATCATACCAAGACCAGCGGCGCCATGATTGCGATTATTGTGTTCTTCCCGTTAGTAGGACTCATTTTAGCGGCGGTGCAATGGAGCGATAAACCGGTGGCGGCTAGAACGTATTTGAAAGCCGCTATTATTTCCTATGCGGTTCGGGTTTTGTTGGCCATTATCTGGTATGTATTTCTCTTTCTCTTGTCTATGGGAGCGATTTTGGCCGATGATACGGTGGAGTATTCCCGTTATGGGCACGCAGCGCTAACATCCCTTTTGCAAGGATGGATTCATTAAGATAGATGACAAAAGATTTTAGGCGGGGTAGGTTTCCTATCTCGCCGAAAAGTGCATACCGAGGAGGACAGTATGTTTTTTGGAAAGAAATCGTCAGGACCTATCGATTGTTTGGTGGTAGGTCTTGGTAATCCAGGGAAAAAATACGAAGGAACGCGTCATAACGCGGGCATGATGGCCTTGATGAAGCTAGCCGAGCGTTATGGGGTTGAGGTGTCTCGTAAACGGTTTCAAGGGGTAACGGGAGAAGTACGCATCGCTGGCAAACGAGCGCTCTTGCTATTTCCGCATACCTATATGAATTTGTCCGGAAAAGCCGTTGCAGAGGCAATGAAGTTTTATAAGCTGGATGTAAGCCAACTGTTAGTCTTTTCGGATGACATTTCTCTAGATCCCGGTATTGTGCGGGTTCGCCGAAAAGGAAGTGCGGGAGGACAACGAGGCCTTCAAAATATTATAGACTGTATTGACAGCGAAGATTTTGTCCGGATTAAACTGGGAATTGGTGCCAAGCCACATCCGGAAATGGATTTGGCGGATTGGGTGTTATCTCGATTTACTTTTGCAGAAAAGAAAGCACTGGAAGAGGCGGCGGAAAAAGCAGCGGAAGCGGCCGAACTGGTGATAGAAGGAAAGATTGATGAGGCGATGAATCGCTATTCAAAATAAGGGGATTTGTATGAGCCTTTTGACAGAGGGGCTATCTCGTTCCCAAACCTACGAAAGCATAAAAAAAGCCATTGCAAACAAGCAGTTCCCGCTTAATATTACGGGGCTGGGAGCCATTCACAAGGCCATGATGGTGGCGGCACTTTCGGAGCAATTTCAAAAGACTTCTTTGGTGATTACTTCGGAAGAGGCGGAAGCCATTAAGTTAACAGAAGATTTAAATGCGCTTGGCAGAAACGCACTATTTTATCCGGCTAGAGAGTTTTCTTTGCGTGCTATCGAGTATGGATCTCCCGAATACGAACAACAACGGCTTTCGGTGCTCTCGCAGCTAGTGTTTGGAGAATGCGATTGTGTGGTTGCGTGTATTGATGCCGCCACACAATACACATTGCCCCCAGAAACCCTAAAACAGTATACGTTACAGCTAGAAGACGGAAAACCTCTTCCTGTAAAAGACATACCCGGCGCACTGGTTGCGGCGGGTTATGAGCGTTGCGAACAAATTGAAGGAGCGGGGCAATTTGCTGTCCGGGGCGGGATTGTTGACATTTTCCCTGCGGGAGCCGAAAACCCTGTGCGACTGGAACTTTGGGGGGATACCATTGATACCTTATCGGAATTTGATGTGTTGTCACAACGCCGCACAAACGCTCTGAAAAGCATTACCATTACACCTAGTTCGGAACATCTTGTGAGTGATTATGGGAAGTTATCCGAAGCCATCGAGAAAACAGCAGAGAGCTTAAAAGGAAAAGCGTCCCAAGCAAAAGAGGCACTCTTATCCGATGCCAATCGAGCATCCCTAGGGATTTTACAAAATACCGATAAGTATTTGTCTCTCTTATATCCCCGTCTTTGCACCTTGATGGATTATGTGCCGGAGGCTCTTTTGTGGGTGTCGTAATTTGTCTCCACTAAGGAGCGGATGCGGGCGGCTACTTGGCAACTAGAAGAGGAAATGATGGCGGAGATTGACGAACATAGGTTATGTGCGTCGCTTTGCCAATATATGGAAGACTGGGCGCATTTTATTCATCGTTTGGGAGATTCTTCCTGTATTATTCTAGACACGTTTGCTCGATCAGAACGGGATTTGCCACTGAAGGAACTGGTAGCGGTCACTGCCCGGCAATTGCCGGTTTGGTCGGGGGACATGACCGTCTTAAAAGAAGATTTACAAGATTTTCGCAACCGCAATATGGCGGTGGTTATTTTTGCAGGGTCGGAAGAAAAGAATGCCAAAGTGCTGGCAGAGGATTTAACCAAAGAAGGAATTCCTGCCTTGTATTCCCCTTCAACAACTCAGTGGACCAGTCAGCATATTACGGTGATGTGCGGCGGTTTATCCGCCGGGGCGGAATTTCCGGATGCAGGAATTGTGTTTATCACGCATGGCCGTCCACTTTCCAAAAAACGAAAATACCGCCAAAAATCCAAAAACCGTGGTATGGATATTCACAGCCTATCGGAATTACAGGTGGGCGATTATGTGGTGCATGCTACCCATGGTATTGGTTTGTACCAAGGGGTGCATCAATTAAACGTGCAAGGCCTCATTAAGGATTATTTAAAACTGCAATACGCCAAAGGGGATATTTTGTATGTTCCGGTCACGCAACTGGACTTAGTATCCAAATATATCGGTAGCAGCGAAGATGCCACGGTTCGGCTTCACCGTTTGGGAGGACAAGAGTGGCAAAATACCAAGTCCCGTGTGAAATCGGCCGTAAAAGACCTTGCCGCGAATCTTATCAAACTCTATTCCCAAAGAATGGCCAGCAAAGGGTATGCTTTTTCGGAAGACTTAGATTGGCAATACGATTTTGAACGGCATTTTGAATACGAAGAAACCGAAGACCAATTGCGCTGCTCCCAAGAAATCAAACAGGATATGATGCGGCCTGTCCCTATGGATCGTCTGTTATGCGGTGATGTGGGATTCGGGAAAACGGAAGTGGCTTTGCGGGCCGCGTTTAAATGTGTATCCGAAGGAAAACAATGCGCGATTTTGGTACCAACGACTATTTTAGCGTTGCAGCATTTTCAAACGGTTACCAAACGGTTCGAAGGGTTTCCCACAAGAATTGAAATGCTGTCTCGTTTTTGTACCGCGAAACAACAACATGAGACCATTAAACGGCTAGCGCGTGGAGAAGTGGATATTATTATCGGGACTCACCGATTGCTCTCTAAAGATATTCAGTTTAAGGATTTAGGGCTCTTTATTGTAGACGAGGAGCAGCGGTTTGGGGTTACGCAAAAAGAACGATTAAAAGAATTAACGCCCCATGTGGATGTGTTAACCCTCTCGGCAACACCCATTCCGAGAACGCTGAATATGGCATTGTCCGGTATTCGGGATATGTCCATTATCGAAGAAGCACCGCAAGACCGGCATCCGGTACAAACTTTTGTGTTAGAACAGGACAACGCCATTCTTTGTGATGCCATTCGTCGGGAACTGCGCCGAGGTGGGCAAGTGTATTATCTGCATAACCGTACCGAAGACATTGAACGGGTAGCGGCTTCTCTGCAACTGCGGATTCCGGAAGCACGGGTGGGCTTTGCCCATGGAAAAATGAACGAAGAAGAATTGTCGGAAATTTGGCGCCGTGTGATGGAACAAGAAATGGATGTGCTAGTTTGCACCACTATTATTGAAACCGGTGTGGATGTGGCCAATGTCAACACGCTCATTATTGAAAATGCGGATCGGTTTGGACTATCCCAGCTTCACCAATTGCGCGGACGTGTGGGACGGTCTTCTCGCCGCGCCTTTGCCTATTTAACTTTCACAAGAGGAAAAGCCCTGAGTGATATTTCCACCAAACGCTTAGAGGCAATGCGAGAATTCACCGAATTTGGAGCAGGATTTCGGATTGCTATGCGGGATATGGAACTGCGGGGCGCCGGGAATCTTCTAGGCGCTCAGCAACACGGTCATATGGAATCCGTTGGTTACGACTTATATCTAAAACTCTTAGGAGATGCGGTGGCAGAACAAAAAGGAGAATTGCCACAAAAACGAGAAGAAGAGTGCTTAATCGATTTGCCCATTTCCGCTCATATTCCAGAGAGTTATATCCGAGAAAATGCCGCAAGACTGGATATTTATCGCCGAATCGCCGATATCCGTACCATGGAAGATTCCTTGGATGTGTACGACGAACTCATTGACCGTTTCGGAGAACCGCCACAAGCGGTGCAGGGATTAATTGAGGTTGCCCTTCTTCGGAACATGGCAGCATATCTCGGTATCGTGGAAGTGCATCAAAACGAAAAACAAGTGTTATTGTATCCACGCACCTTGGATATGGAACTTGGTGGAAAACTAACCAAAGCTATGACCGGAAGAGTGTTAATTTCAGCAGGAGCGAAGCCCTATTATGCCATTCGCATTGTGGAGGGATTGACCGCACTGGATACGCTACGTCAAGCGCTAGAAGAGGTTTCAAAAGAAATGGAAGAAAATAAGGGGTAGATTATGGTTATATTTGGAACAAAAGAAAATCCTCTTGTTTTGGCATCGGCTTCTCCGCGAAGAAAAGAGATTTGTCAAATGCTTGGATGGGAAATTGAGATTGAGCCTGCCATGGCGGAAGAGCCATGGGATGAGACGGTAACGAAAGAAGAGGCGGTTTTGAAAATTGCCAAAGGAAAAGCCTGTGAGGTTTTCAAAAAGCACCCTAGCCGTGTGGTACTGGGATCCGATACGGTGGTGTTAGCGCCGACAGGGGATGTGTTAGGCAAACCAAAAGATGAGCAAGAAGCTTTTTCTATGTTGTCCACACTTTCTGGGAAAACCCATCGGGTTTTAACGGCCGTGTGGGTATGTACTCCGGAAAAACAAGATGGATTTGTCTCTAGTGCGCTAGTAACATTTCGACCATTGAGCGAGCAAGAGATAAAAGACTATATTGCATCGGGAGAGCCGATGGATAAAGCGGGTGCCTATGGGATCCAAGGAATTGGCAAGTGCTTTATTGCCAATCTAGAAGGTGATTTTTATACTGTCATGGGACTTCCTAAAGAAGAACTTCTTAAGTTTGTTAAAAGTCTATATTTTTTTTAAAAAACCTCTTGACAAAATCTCATGGGGGGGGGTATAATACATTTTGTGCTTACGGGCACAAGGGTTTTAGAATCTGTTAGTTAAGATTCTAAAAAATAAAAATTGCAAATCCAAAAGGAATACAACAAACAACTTCATACAGCGACACAAGGTTTTGGAAACTGGTCATATACTTCGTGTGCAATATTCAATAAACGAATGATGCTGGTTTACTAAAAATAGTAAACCAGCTATTTTTATGCCCATTTTTGGGTTTTTCTTTTGTGTGTATAAAACTTTTCCAATTGTTTATCACAATTTAGTAGATAGGAGGTTTTCAAATAGAATGAACTAGTGAGAATCAAGTGGATAAGTTAAAAAGTAAAAAAATTGAAAACCATCAAACAGGAGGAAAATATTTATGAGTCTTCGTTTACTCAAAAAATCATCTAGTTTTCTTTTAGCGTATGTCCTTTGTTTTGCCCTTTTAATTTCTATGTTCAATTTGCCAGTAACCGTCAGTGCAACTAGCGGAAACTGGACTGGTGGCCAAATCGATAACGGGTATCGATTGAAAGTCACCTATGCAGAATCCAATCAAAACCCAAAAGATAACACATCGAAAGTCACCGTTAACCTGTATTTAATACAGGATAACACCTATAGTTTGTATATTGGTTCACGGTCTGCAACCATTACCATTAATGGTGTCAAAAAGACCATCTCCAATATTCCTGCGATTAATAATAATGGTGGAGTTACCACAAAACTGGGTACCGCATCCACAACCGTAACCCATACATCCGATGGATCCAAATCCATTACCATTAAAGCAACCTTTGATATGAATGCAACCTTGTCTGGCACGTATTATGGAACGATGAGTACATCCAAAACGGTAGCATTAGACAAGTTAGATAGAACAGCTCCGACTGTTTCATTACAGTCGAATAGTGTTACCGCCAATAGCGTTACGATGAAAGCAACGGCTAACGTGGCGTGTGATGCATGGCAATATTCTTTGAATAACGGAAGTTCTTGGACGACCTTTGCTTCTTCCGGAACATCCAATACTTTTACCATTAGCAACCTAAGT
>JAGCZP010000094.1 GCA_017959985.1 Clostridia bacterium
TCTCTTGCTGAAACCATTTCCCAAATACAGAATCCGTCAGAGAGACAGATAAGTTTTGCATATTAGAAATCGTACACTCATAATAAAAAAAATCCCCACCATCGTCAAATCGAAGAAAGTGCAAATACGATATTTGTGGATTTGGTTGAAACAGGACATAGGTTCCTATTGGTGATAGAGCGAAAACGCTTTTTACAAACATGACGATTATTGAAACGCTAATAACTTTTTTCATGATAAACTATTGTTTTGGTTTAAAATAAAGGTATTTCTTGTACGCATTGGATATTATAGCGTGCGCCAAACCGACGCGTGAGCGAATGCCAAACCAAACTTGTTTGGATTTGGCTGAGCGAAAAGGAGGAAACCAAGCGCAGCGAAGTAACGGATAGACCGGTTTCCGAGTCCTTTTCTTTTGCGGAGAAGGTGTGCGTCCAGCGGGGCGTTGGGAATTGGGGATTGGGGATTGGAGGTTGGCTTTTGGCCGTTAGCTTTTGGCTTTTGGTTACTCACGTGCTTCTGCGCCCTACTGGCGGGCGCGTACGCCTGCGCGGGCGGCGCGGGAAACATCGTGCAGCGGAAGAGGATGGGATGATATGTGCGGGAACGGTTCATTGCGGGGGCAAAGGTAGTGATTTTTTCGATTGGCGGTTTGCGATTTGCGGTTTCCGATTCTTTGTTCTCTGTTCTTTGGTCTCCATTCTATGTTCTCAGTTCTTTGTCCCCTCCCCTAACGCCGTTAGGCGTTGCATATCTGTAGGGCCCCCGCACGCACATCGCGGCGCGGCACACGCGTGCCACGGAGAACGGGATGGGACCGCCGCGAAAGGAAAACGATATCCGATGACGGAAGCAAACAAACCCATTCGAAAGGTGTTCCCTATTGCGGGCGGATATCGTATATTTTGTATTTTTGTCCTCGTAAAAGAAAGCCGATGAACCTACATCAAAAAAAAAATTAACATCTATGTTCAAACTCATATACAGAATCTTGTTAATATCCATCGTGGTTCATGCCGGAGCGAATTGCCTGAATGCCCAATTTGATGCAATGATACCCGACAGCACCTATCTTTCAGCCATGTCCAATATTGATGAGGTTAAATTGTACAAGACTGTGCTGGTGTCCGAGAACCCGTTCCTGTGCATGCGCATCGCCACAGAAGAGTATAATGGTGAGGCCGTCGTCAGTTTTAAAGATTTTAAAAAATGGTTTGAACGTAGCAACCGAACGGATAGTGTGTCTCTTTCGGAATTCTCTTTGGCGATTTTGATGGGCGACACCCTGAAGACAGGTCTCCATGGCTTGACATACCACAAGGTTGACAGCATCATTCCGTTGAAAGACCTCAAGCAGAGTCTGGATACATGCTTGAGACAATGCAATGCCGGAGTGTTTGACTACAACTTGATTGCCAGTCTCTTTCATTACCATATATTAATTGAGCGATTGGATGAACTGGCATATGATGCACACCCATATTGGAGGTTCTCTTTTTATTATTACAATGGAACTGAAAACTCTTTTAAGCAAACAAACAAGCTCCTAAATGAATCGTTGATCCTTTTTTTGGACTCGATAGATGTAAAAGATGGGTTCTATCTTGCTATGAATAAAGATTTTGAACCGTCAAATTCTTTTCGATCGCGTTATGGAGAATATGTGATCCGATACTTTCCATGTTGGACCATCTCACATGGCAAAAAGGTCCCCAAAAATGCCAATGTTGTATTGATGGATTCTTTTCGGGTGTATGAAGGGGATTGCATAGTATCATATATGTTTTTTAAAGCGAAAAAAATCACAATAAAAGGGAAACGTCATTATATTGCCGAAGTGACTCAACAGAAAAGTTATCGATATTCCTATGACAAAAAGCAACTTGATTGGGTCCTTCTATCTCCTCGCTTGGTGGACATTCATTGATAATCACTACCTTTGCCCCCGCAATGAACCGACTCCGCACATATAGCCCCACCATCTCCCGCCGCGCGTTTCCCGCACTGCCCGCACAAGCGTACGAGCCCGCTGGCTGGGCGCAGAGGTACGGAAGTAACCAAAAGCCAATAGCTAACGGCCAAAGGCCAATAGCAAAAATCCAACACCCAACTCCCAATCCCCAATTCCCAACGCCCCGCTGGACGCACACCTTCTCCGCAAAAGAAAAGGACTCGGAAACCGGTTTAAGCTACTTTGGAGCACGGTATTATAGCAGCGATTTGTCCATCTGGTTGAGCGTGGATCCGCAAGCTTCGAAATATCCATCGCTAAGTCCGTATGTGTATTGCGCGGATAACCCCGTGAGGCTGGTGGATCCGGAGGGGGAGGATGTGTGGATTCCTGAAGTCACAGAAAATGGTGATATCCGGCTCCTTTACGAAGAAGGTGACGACTATAAGTCCCTTAGCAATTTTCTTGGTGATGACTTAGGCATCTTCTCAAAAAGGCAAATCGATAAAATGTGGAACAACCGAGATGAGAAAGGTAATGTGACATTATCTAAAAACATTTTTAGCAAGGCTATTAAAAAAGCGATGAAATTGAATTACCCACCAGAAGAAGACATATTGAAGTATGATGACTGGGCTGCAGCCGAAAAGGCTGGATGTAGGAAAAATTACAATTGTTTTAGTGCTGCTATGGATGCTGCAATGGGTGATGAACTCGGGTGTGGTTTGGTTAAAGATTTGGATGAAGATTTGGAATATGGTAAATGGTATAGCACAAACGCCCCTGTTTTTGGGAAAACTTTATTGCGTTTTGAATACAAAGGAAAAGCAACACATTCTGCAACCTATTTTGGCAAGGATCATTCAGGGAACACCTATGTCTTTACAAAAAACGGACCGTTCCCCGCACCGAAAATAATGCTGTTGCAAGACGTTGAAAATATTCCAGGATACGGCACCGTTACACCTTTGAGAACTGACACCAAACGGTTGCAAGGCAATAGTGGAATGTATAATTATGGCCATTAAAAACGTAA
>JAGCZP010000095.1 GCA_017959985.1 Clostridia bacterium
CGGTAGTCTGGAAAAAGCGTTGCAAGATGCGTTTGGGCGGTTGTCTTTACAAGAAAAGAATAGCTCTCCTGAGCATCTGTATTGTATAGCGCTGGCATACCTTGGTGGTATTGACGTGGAAGTCGACCATGAAAGGGCACTCGATCTTATGACCCGTGCTTCTAACGGGGGACATTTGGACGCCACTAAGAAACTCGTTTCTATGTATACAAACGGGGAAGGTGTGGCGCGTAGTTATCAAAAAGCTATTGCTATCCAAGTGGATTTTGTCAAACACTTAGAGAAAATGTACGAGGCTTTTGAGGCCATTCGGAAAGTGCCGACCTATGCAGAGGAATTGTATACGCTGAGCACTTTGTACGAGCGTAGTCATAGCCAAACCCTGCAAAAGGAAACGCTAGTAAAACTTAAAGATGTTTGTGACCAGTATAACCAAAGCTGGAAAGACGTGTATAAGATGGCGGCCATTTTGGGGTTAGGAGAATTGGCTAACGAACAAGGGAATTATCAAGAAGCACGTCAGTATTTCTTAGAGAGCATTTTTGAATGTGAAAAAGGGATGAAACAAGGATTAACGGGAGAAGCCCTTTTCTATGCAAGAAGCTGCCTTATGATGGGTAGTCTTGGACAAAAATATAACGATTTGGAAATTGCAAAGGAGTATTATAAACGGGCGATTTCCATTGCGGACGAATATCGCGAAAAACTGGATTTTGAAAGAACCTATTTGGTCGCCTATTTGCAACTAGGAAATGTGGAAACCAGTTTAGGAAACTTATCAGAAGCGGAAGCGTTATTCCAAAAAGCGGAAGCCTGTATTGCCACTTTGCAAAAAGAGGGCAATGATGTGGAAGCGGGCGCCTTAGGGCTATTACAACGCCGTAAGGAATTGCAAATTGAACAGGAATACCAAAAAGAACTGCAAGGCATTTGGCAGGATTACCATCGGAACATGAGTTCCAATCCGGAGCAGGATGCTAAGGAATTCCAAACAATGCAAAAGCGCATTGAGGACTTAAATGCACGAAAAAAAGAAGCTGTTTCTCATGATGACGAAATTGAAAAACAAAAAGAACAATTACAAGCTTTAGAAGAAGAAGTTTCTACAACGGAAATTGAGGATCAGCGGAAGTTAGCAGTTGGAAAAATGTCGTTGGGTATTACCTATATTGGTAATCAACAATATGCGGAAGCAGAAGAGCCATTAACAACGGCCGTAAACTTTTATGAGAAATATATTTCCACCCATCCAGATGCAGATGCGGAAATCTATTTGGTCGGCTCGATGAACGCGTTATCCCAGGTCTATGAAAAAACGGGACGTTTGCAAGAAGCAAAGATTTGCGATGAAAAGGTTTTAAATCTTTGTGAATCAACGGTGGCAAAACGGGGCAACGTGAAAGATTACGAGTTGTTGTTAGCCGCCTATGTGAATAACGGGGCAAAGGAAAAAGAGAACCAGCAAATTGATAAGGCGTACGCGCTGTACCAAAAAGCGGTGGAAACCGGAAAGACGTTAACGCAAATGGATTCTGGTCGCAAACCGAAAGAATTATTAGCCTCTGCCTATTACTCTCTGTCGTATGTAAAAGGAGCTAAACCGGAACCCCTTCCTTTGGCTCATGCGTTTAAGATTTATACGGATTTAAAAGAACAATATCCGGATGACAGAAAAATTTTGACAGAACTTAACCGGGTGCAAGGAAGTTTTATGTTAGGCGGTGTGTCTATCGCACAAATTGAATCCTATGTCAAACAAGCGGAAAAAGAAGACAAAGGGAAAAAACTTAGTTTCAAAGACAGATTTTTCGGAAAGAAATAACTGTCTTCGATAAAAATTTAAGGAGGAAATAACGATGGGATTATTTGGAGGAAAAAAATATTCATTGGACGGTATGCCATCCTTTGAGAAGAGCGTCTTGATGGATTGCTTGGACATGGTTTGCAAAACGTCTTTGGGAGATCCTTACAAAAACTTGTATGCCACCATTAAAGAAGGCAAACCACTCAAAAAAGATCACATGAAAGAAATGAAAGCTTTTGCCGGCTGGTACAAGGGCGTTGTTTTAGGACAACCCAACTTGAAAGCCGCTTTTGGAGAAGCTAATTATGAAGCGACCGTCAATGCTTTAGGCGGCATTGAAGATTTTGCAGCAAAACAGTTATAAAATTGTATGGTTCAGGCTGGATTTAAACTGGAATTTGAATCAAACGAAGTCGCCCAGCAAATGGTAGCAATTTGCAAGGATGTTGTAAAAGGTACCGGTTGGGAAGACAAGGTAGAGAGCTATCGCGAAAGCGTATTTGTGAAAACAGATACGCTTCTTCGTGATGGCGATTTTTATGAAGAGCAACTAGAAGAAGGACAAGCTCTTATACAACAAATTAGCTTTGCCTTGGCAAAGAAAAATCCGGAAATTAAATTTTCAGGTCTTTGCTATTATAAAACAGAGGACGTGTCTATTCGTATTCACATAAAGCATGAAAAAGACATCCTTTCTTTTGGTATCCGTACGGTAACGAAGGACACCATTTCTTTACAAAGGATTCTTTGGGGTCGTGGGGCGGATGGACAGTTTGAAAAAAGTGCCTTCGGAACGAAGAAAGAAAGAGACAGGTATCCATCATGTCCGCAAGAATAAAAGAAAAAGTATTGCGCTTACCGTGTGATCGGATGGATATCCTAAATCCCTGGGAATTTGCGAAGAAACATCGGGATTGCTTTTCGGTTGACGAGGAAGGGATGTTTCGGGTAGCACCGACGGTACGCCCCTTTATCGATTATGTTCTGGAAAGTTTCGTAACGAACGAGGAATCCTATGGAGAAAGCCGCGAGCTATCCCCACAAGAACAACAGGAATACGCGCCAGTTTTCAAACGCGTGTTTTCGGAAATCGATATGGATCTTGTGCGGATGGTGGAGTACGTTTGGTATGACGCAACGGAAGCGCCGGATTATTATCTACCATCGTTAACAAAAGAACTTCCACTTGTTAACATCGAAGCGTTAAAAACCGATGCGGATGTTAAAGAGTGTATCGAACAAGTCAAAAAGATATTGGGAAAAACAGGCCAGATACAACAGGATATAAAAAAGGCACACATCTTTGTGGAAGCGGAGAGGGAGGATGTGTGTCATATGGTAATGAAAATACTGGTATCGTTTCTCAAAGAGAGAGGATATTGCAAATAAATAGATAGAGGTTTTGTATGATTGAGATTAAAAACGTTTCAAAAGAGTTTACAAAAAAGAACGAAAAGGGAAAGAGCGTTAAGTTTTTAGCGGATAAAGATATTTCCTTTGAGGTTCACGATGGAGAAATTCTTGGATTGTTAGGACCAAACGGGGCGGGAAAAACCACCCTGCTTCGGATGATTGCGGGAATTATGAAGCCAACCACCGGACAAATTCAAATTGATAACACAACCTATGACAAAGACGAGATTGCCATTAAGAAAAACATTTCATTTTTATCCGGCAATACCAAACTGTACAAGGATATCTCGTGCGTAGAACTTTTGAAAATGTGCGCGGGCTATTATGGTATGGATAAGTCTATCGTAAGCAACAGAATTGACGAAGTCATTGCCCGGTTTGATATGGAGTCCTTTAAAAACCAACGCATTGGAAGTTTATCCACCGGACAAGTGCAACGGTTGGGAGTATCTCGGTGCGTGTTGCATGACCCTCATTATTATGTGCTAGACGAAGCGACCTCGGGACTGGATATTATTTCTAGTCAAATCATTTTGGATTTTATCAAAGAAGAACGGGATAAAGGAAAATGCATTATTTACTCGACCCACTATATGGAAGAAGCTGAAAACATTTGTGATCGTGTGGTCTTGTTAAACAAAGGAAAAAAGATAGCCGAAGGGACACCGGAGGAAGTGGTAAAACAGACCGACACTTCCAATATTCGGGATGCGTTCTTTAAGTTGATTGGAGATTCGAGAAATGAATTGGAATAATATTACCATTACCTTTTGGAAAGAACTACGAGGAATTCTTCGGGATAAAAAATCCCTTTCAAAATTGATTATTTTCCCCTTGCTTATTCCGACCATGATTTTGCTATTTGGCTTCTTGTTTGATTTTATGCTGGAGTCCGATTACGTGGTGGGACTAGATTACACCATGTCTTCGGCGGAGAAAACCATCGTAAAAGACATGGAAAATGTCACGTTTCGGTCATATGCCAATAAGGAAGAAGTGGAAGCGGCTTACGAAGAAGGCAGTATCAACGGGTATATTACGAAAGTAAACAACACGTATGCGATTCATGTGGATACCTCGAAAACATCGGGAGAGATGGTATACCAGGCGGCCCATATGTATCTAGAATCGTATAACCAATATTTGGGAACGGAGTATTTAACCAAACAAGGAATTGATCCCAGCCAAGTGTTTGAAACCATTGTGATTTCCGAACCAAGCGAAACCACAGAAGAAGAGGGCCCCAATGTTTTGATTACAACCGTTTTCAGTATGGTGGTTGCTTATATCATTATGATTGTCGTCTTGGTTTGTGTTGTGGTGGTCACCGATACCACTTCCGGAGAAAAAGAACGGGGAACATTGGAAACGATTTTGACATTTCCTGTGAAAAGTTCGGAATTAGTAGTCGGGAAATATTTAGCCTCTGCTTTTTTAGGATTCGTGGTAGGACTCATCTCCTATGGGTTAGCCATTCCTACGTTCCATTTTGGAAAAGAGTGGTTTGCCACCTACGAAGAGGTTGTGTTCACAGCGGATATCGTTTCCATTCTTTGGGTTGTTTTCGTCATCCTTTTATCGGCGTTATTAACCAGTGGTGTGTGCATGGTTTTGGCTGGAAAAGCCAAGTCCTATAAGGAAGCGCAATCGTCTTTGCAAGCGTTATCCATTTTGCCCATTGTGCCCTATTTTATGAAAATGATGGATGCCAGCCTGCCGATTATGGATTTTGTTCCCATTGCCAATTGCAGCGCTTTGTTAAACGATATTGTTATTGCCAGCATTAACTACTCATCACTTTTAAATGTTTTGGCATCCACAGTGGTGTATATTGTTGCCATTTTGGCGTATATTTCTAAACAGTATAAAAAGGAAGAGACGTTATTCTCTTAAACATTTGAAAAAAGGGGACGGTTTTGTGATAAACGAGAAGGATAATTGTAGCCATTGTTGGGTCCCTGTTACGGAAATTGATTATGGCGAAATGAGTTATAGTTCCTATGGCGGTGGTGTGGAACCGTACATTGTGACCTTATCTCGTTGTTGTCTTTGCGGTGCTTTGCATAAGGAAGGCCGAGGAGATTTTTGTGGCAATCCGGATGAACTATTGCAAATTACGGAAGACGATATTGCGTATGTGGAAAGCAAGTATGGAAAATCCTAAGGAGAACGGTATGGCATTGCGTGACAATACGGAAGCCTATGCGTTTTCGGATTGTGAAAATTTGCAAGAACTTATTATTGAAGGAGATTTATTGCGCGTGGCAAATTGGGATAAAAAGGCTTTTGCGCATTCTCCCTGTGAAGAAACTTACTTAAAGATTCGTAATAGAGAATAAAAGAGTAAAAAGAAAAGAGACGAGATTTTTGAAATCTCGTCTCTTATTGTTTTACGCTTAGCGTTGCACAGTCTTCTCGTAATCCACAACGCCGTTGGTAACAGCGGTACAAAGAGCACTGCGGAAGGAGTCGGTGATTAACAGATCCTCATCTCCGGCATTGGTCATGAAACCAAATTCGATTAAGATGGAAGGACAATCACTGATACGAGTTACGGCAAATGGATCCCAGTTACCGCCATCCAAATTTCCACGGTAGGTGGAATCTGGATTCTTCTTTAAGTAAGCAGAACGTAATCTAGAATACACGGTTTTTGCCAAAGATTTCGACCACTCGTTGTAGTAGTGTACAGACGGTCCATTGGCAGAGGCGGCATCAACGCCGTTCATATGACAGGATATGAAGAGGTCTGGTTGCTGTGACCGTGCCATGGCTTGTATCTCGTATAATTCATGGAAGACGTCGGTAGATCTGGTCATAATAACCGTTGCACCTAAGTTTTCAAGTTTTGTCTTTAAGGTTAAACCGTATTTTAAGGTTAAGGTTTTTTCATAAAGACCAGGAATGACACCGTTAGTACCCGGATACGGACCACCGTGACCAGGGTCAACCATAATGGTCATACCGCTTAATGGTTTGGTGGAGTTTGTAGAGGCTTTGCATGCATGGCGGAAACGGAAGATTAAGTTCTTCCCAGACCACTCTGCTGTGTAGCCACTAAAGTATCCGGTTCTCTTCATATTCAGACGCAACGTATAGGTTCCGTCGGAATTGGTAATCCAAGAGCTGGAAGATAAGACGGGGCTTCCGGAGACGTTGAAGGATCCAGTGGCTTTATAAGTGTAATAGAAGTGAATATCGATATAGTTGGCGGTGAAGGAGGAAATATCGTAAAGCGGTCCAAAACGTCCCATCTTGTTTTCGTATGGATAGGATTGCGGATAGAAGTTTAATGCATACGGGACTTCCCAGTTGGAGGCTAAGGTTAAGGTGGTGTAGTTGCCTCCCACAGAGGAGGAAGAGGCGGAAACGGAGTTTTTCGTAATATTGCCGGAAGTTTGGTAGACGGTTGCGGCACTATCGTACACCCTTCGTCCGCAATTTAAGAGATAGTAGGTATTTCCGGAAGCGGAATCGTAAACCGTCTTGGTTAAGACATCTAAGGTTCCGGCCGGTAAGTGGGAATTCTTTGGATTGGAATAGTCATTAATCTTGTTATCAAAGGTCTCTGCATAGGCAGAGGTGATTTTGATAATCTTACCGGACTTAATGACATTACTGGCGTTGACGTTTCCGTTGGTGATGCTATAGGTTTTTCCATCTACAACCGCATCACCGGTGAAACCGGATTGCCACACGCCGTTTTTGATATATCGATCTTTGCCATTGAAAGTAAAGATTAACGTTGCTGTTTTATCCACGACACCTTTGTTGACATAGTACCATTTTCCGTCGGTGTGTTTGAATAAGATGGTGGCGGATTTATCTACGACACCTTTATTGACATAATACCATTTGCCGTCGGTGTGTTTAAAGAGTAAGGTGGCGGAGTTATCAATGACACCGTTGCAAACGTAATACCATTTCTTGTCGGTGTGTTTGACAAGTAAGGTAGCGTCCCAATCCACCACACCGTCTTTGACGTAGTACCATTTTCCGTCGGTATGCTTAAAGAGGAGCGTGTCAAGGACGTGTTCGCCATCAATATAGTAATAGAGTTTGCCATCTTCTTTTTCTAAAAGATAGTTTCCGGATGGATGGGTGGTTGTGGTGACTTTTGTGGTGGTGGTTGTGGTCGGCTTGGTGGTCTTTGTGGTTTTGTCTGTTTTGTTGGTTGTTACAACAGCTTTGGTAGTGGTTGTGGTCATCGTGGTGGTTGTTGTGGTTCTCCGCTTTGTGGAAGTGGTTGTGGAGGAGTCAATGTTGTTTTCTTCTTCTTTGGGAACTTCTGTAGCTTTAACAATTAAGTGACCACCTTTTAGGGTCTTCGTAGAGCCACCTAAAGAAACGGTAAAGGAGATAGCCCCTAGATCCTGCGCTTTTTCTTTTGCCGCAGGAAGGGTATATTCGCCAGAGAAGTTTTCATAGTTTGTCTCCGTATTGCCTTCGGTTTCGTTCTTTTTAATGGGGGATTTGGACATGGTAATGGTTTTCCCGTTAATGGAGGCGGAGACAGAAGCACCTTTATAGCAAATGGCGGAAATGGAAATAGCTGCTTCTCCCGGAAGGGTTAAATCTTTCGTTGGAGAGATGCTCTTGACTAGTTCCGGTTCGTAATTAATGGTGTAGGTGACTTTCTTGCCTTTGTGTTCAAAGACGAAAGTGTTGCGCCCCATTTTCAGGGTGACGTCTTTAGCAAACAAACCATGCTCGGAAAGTTTAATAGTTTTGCCGTTCATCAGTAAGGGGAAGTTTGGATCGGCTGTACCTTCAAAGACAAAGCCGGATTCATCAGTGGAAACATCGGTATTCTTTGGAGAGGACATAGTCAGTTTATGGGTTAGGTCTTCTAGGTTGATACTACCGGCCATGGTGTTAATTAAAACCGAGGTGCTCTTTTCCCAGTCTTTTTGCAAATCGGATAAGGCATAGAAAACACCGCCACGCCAGCCGAGGGTATCGGTTCCCGTGGACCATTGCAAGGCGATTTCGTCAGGGGACTCCCATCCTTTTTGTCCCATTTGGAAAACGGCATGGGATGTATAGAAGAGGACTTGGTTTTCGTCACAAACCTTGCCCCACCATTCGTTGATGGTCTTGAAAGATAAGGCTTTATCCTCTAGGGTGCGGTAGTTCTTGACCAAAACCATATCAATGGCTTTGTTTTGAATCCAATCACGGACATTGGCATGACCTTGAACGAGCATTTCTCGTTCATCGTCCACGTCAATACCATCCTCGTTGGTTGCTTTGGTAGCCCAAACCGGATCACTGACAACACCGACCACCGAAATGGGGTTAGCTTTTAATAAAGCTTGGGTTAGTTGCTTGACCATATCGGTGACGGTCTTTTCCGCAAAAGCTTCTTTTTCTTTTTCATCGGGAATACCGTTTAAAGCATTGGTAAGCGCTTCAGTATCCTCTTCGTAGGCATAGTTATCGAGGAGATAGCCATCAAAATCATAACCGCCCAGGGTTTTCATTTCTCCACTTAAAAGCGCTAGGGTTGTTTTATCGGTCGGTGCTACCAAGCCATCGGAGACACCGCAATCCACCACGCCAATAACTTTTAAGCCGTGGTCTTTGGCAATCATAATTAAAACGGTTAGGACGTCGTAACTGGGTAGATTGAGTGGAGAGGCCTCAAAGAGCTTGGATTTGTATAAAGCTTCTCCGTTTTGATTGACTGGAATGAAGACAGCGTTAAAGTTATATTCGGTAATGGCGGTCATAGCGGCTTCAATTTCTTCTTTAACGGAATCCACAGTATTGTCTTCGCCTTTTGCCATATAGTCTTTGCCGGCAATGACGTAAGCACCACGTAGTTGTTCTGGCATTAAATCACTGGCGGGAGCTCGACCTTCCACTTCAGATTCTACCGGTAAGGTGGATACTTCTGCTTCGCTGGATTCCTCTTGGGAAGGAGTGCTGGTGGTGTTAATACCAAAGGTTCCGTTTTGCCAAAAAGCAAAGCCGGCGGCAGAGAAGACTAATAGGGCAATGAAGATAGAGAAGAGAACCAAAGGCCATTTTTTTCGTTCAATCTCTTCCACCTCGATGGGCATTTCGGATAACGGAATGACCGCGGTTTCTTCTTCCTCATCAAAATCGGGGATCTCTTCGGTCATTTCCTCCGAAGGATCCACCAAAGGAACCATTTCGTCTGCTCCGGAAGACGCAGCAAAGCTATCCTCGGAGAGATTCTCCGAAGAGGCGTTTTCTATTCCACTGTCGGGTTCGATAGCGTCTAAATTTAATTCTTCTGGATTGTAGTCTGCCACGATACCCCTCCTTACTTCTTCATTTCTTTTATGAGATTGGTAACTTCTTTTTTGGAGATTGTCACGTTGTAGGTA
>JAGCZP010000096.1 GCA_017959985.1 Clostridia bacterium
CACGATACACTTCCATACGAATATCTTCTGGACGCACTTCAATTTCCACGTCTTCCACCTCGGGCATAACGGCCACAGTAGCGGCAGAAGTGTGAATACGCCCACCGGATTCGGTTTCTGGAACGCGTTGGACACGATGCCCACCGCTTTCGAATTTGAGACGATGGTAGACACTGGTACCGGAAATGGAGAAAATGATTTCTTTGTAGCCGCCCAGTTCGGTCTCGTTAGAGGAGATGACTTCAATGGACCATCCTTTGGATTCGGCATACATAGAATACATACGGAAAAGAGAGCCGGCAAATAAAGCGGATTCTTCACCACCGGTACCACTACGGATTTCCATAATGATATTGCGGTCTTCTGTGTTATCTTCTGGATTAAAGAGTTTGTTTAGAACTTCTTCCTGCCTTTGCAATTCTTCCTTGGCTTCTTCCAATTCCAGTTCTGCTAGTTCTTTTAAAGAAGCATCCAGGGAAGCATCTTTTAAGAGAGAGTCGGCATCGTCTTTCTTCTTAAGGGCCGCTTTGTAGGCACGACCCGCTTCTACGATGGGCTCAATGGTTTTGCTCTCTTTGGTTAACTTACGATACTCGTCATTGTTGGCTAAAACGGAAGGGTCACAAAGTCTATGAGCAATTTCGTCGTATCGTTTTTCAGCCATATTGATGCGATCTAACATATTACTCCTCTTCCCGTTCAATGGATTTAATATGCTTTTCGATTTTGGCTCTGGGAACCATCATTTCATGGCCACATCCTAAGCAGTGAAGACGAAAATCCATCCCAACACGTAACACTTTAAACTGGTTGCATCCACATGGATGGGGTTTCTTCATGGTTAAAATGTCATTTAAGCGCACATCCATTGATGGCAACCTCCTTTTTTATAATCTACAAATAATAAGTATAGCACCGAAATGGCTTTTTTGTCAATGAAACGACAATGTAAAGAAGGGGCTGGTTTGTGGCTAAAAATGCTAGATTTTAGCATGCAAATTAATTGACAAGTTTGGTGGAAAATGATAGATTAAATTGATTTTAAGAAAGAGTGGATAAACTAGATGAGTGACAATTTTAAATTTCGAAAATCCTATGATGATCTTGGAGGACACCAGTCTCAATTAAATGGGGAAGGACAAAAGTATTCTTTGAATCCTGATACCGAGCCATCAACATGGGATGATCCTTCGGATACCATTGCACAAGAGTTTGATACGGAATTTGATGAACCGGATATATCCAATATACCAAATGTTTCCGATGCTCCCAATATTCCGAACAACCAAGAAACAGAACTACCACCAATTTCGTATACTCCACAACATAACAGCGAAAATAATGAAGGCTGTGCAAAGGCAGCGGCGGCTTTTGGCTTAGCATTTGCTATTTTCTTTATTATTGCTTTTGTCATTACTCTGTTTAGCAGTATCTTATCGGATCTTTCTGATGATTTCAGTTGGGGAGACGATACAAACTGGGATGACTATATTCAAACTTGGGGTATTGTTAATGAGGGCGGATTCCTTGATGAAGAAAGTTCCTGGGTGATGATGGTAGGAGAAGAATGGGAATGCGATGGTGTCGAGATTTGTTTGAGTTCTTGCGAAAAGTATTTGGAACAAAATGAGGAGGATCCTCAAAGCCATGATACGATATGGCGTGTACACGCAAAGTTTACGAATAATACGGAGCAAGATATTACATTGCCAAAAATTGACTGTTATGCGGATGGGTATCCTATGGGAGATGCTTTAGAAGAACCGGATGCACTAAACCCGGATGGCGTTGTATTAAAACCACAAGAAAGTTTCTTAGCAGTGCTATATTTTGAAGCAACAACTGGTTCGGAACAATTACAATTTGTTATTCCTGTTTCTGCATATGATGAAAGCACTGAAAAAATTGTTTACGGAACGGATTTTGAGGGAAATTTTAACATTAACTTAGATTAATAAAGAAAGAAGAGGCTGTTTTGGCAGTCTCTTTTTCACAACTAAGTGTTTACAAACGGAAAATTTTGTGATAAAATAAACACAAGAAAAGAAAGGTGTGAATAATATGTTTGAAAAGAATCTAAAGTACTATCGCCTAAAGAAGAATATGAGTATGAAAGAATTAGCCGATGCATGTGGTGTGTCGCCTATGTCAATTTCTTATTATGAAAGCGGACAACGCAAACCGGATATGGACATGATTAACAAGATTGCGAAGGTATTGGGAATCTATGTTGGAGATTTTTTAACTTCTCGGAATACAAATTTGAACTTTATTCATTGTGAGTTTCGAAAACATACTGTTTTATCTAAATCACAACAGGAGTATGCAAAGGAATCTGTTGAGGAATACTTTAGCCGTTTTTTTGATGCGGTAGAATGTCTTGGAGGAAATCCACTCCCAACTCCGCCTAAGTGTTATTCTTTAAAACGTTCAGGAGATAGTGAAAAGGATGCCATTCAACTGCGAAAATATCTTGGTCTTCAACAAGAAGGACCCATTGATGAGCTCGTAGGAATGCTTGAAAACAAAGGAATTTTGGTATTCGAAATGGATATAGATAACGATCACTTTTTTGGGATGAATGGCTTTGTAAATGAGTATCCATATATTGTAATTAATGCTGCAATGTCTCCAGAGCGAAAGCGTACAACAATTTTGCATGAACTTGCACATCTCTTATTTGTTTGGGACGAGAACGACGAGAAGGAAAATGAGAAAGAGGCAACAGCAATTGCGGGTGCGTTTTTAATCTCAAGGAAAGACTTGGTTCGTGAATTAGGTGTTCACAAATCTGCTTTAACGAAGGATATGATTTTGGTTTGTCAAGAATATGGAATATCCATGTATCTTTTGGTAAAACGGGCATCTCAAGTTGGTATTATTTCGGATTATTTAGCAAAAGATTTTTATATTCGAGCCAATAAAGCAAATTGGCGTAAAGAGGAACCTACTCGTGTAAAGAGTATCGAAAAACCTTTTTTATTTAAGCAGCTGGTTTATCGTGCTGTGAACGAGGAGAATGTGAGCATCCAACGGGGAGCAGAGCTATTACAAATATCTATTCCAGAAATGGAAGAATTCTGTGGCTTAGTGGAGGTATAAGATTTGGAAGTAATTAGTAGCGATACCAATATATGGCTTGATTTTAACGCTATCTCAAGTATTGAATTTCCTTTTCGTCTTCCCGTTGAGTATGTGATGTATCGTGAGGCACTAGAAAGAGAACTCTTATCTCCTCCTGAATTGGCAAAGGACTTACAAAAGCTTGGGCTAGAAGGAGTCGAAATTACAACGGAGGAATTCTATTATGCGGAAGAATTGGCTGAGAAGTATGTTAAGCTTTCGACATATGACCGAATTGCTTTGTCTATTGCAAAATGCAGAGATATCCCTCTTTTGACAGGGATAATTTTCTAAGAATAAGTGCTGAACGGGAGGGTGTCTCTGTATTTGGAACGATAGGATTACTTGATATAATGTACAATCTGCGGAGTTACAAAAGAGATTAGATTCCCTTCAGAAATCAAAAAGTATTGATTATGAACGCTAAAAAAGAGAGACTGTGAATAAACAGTCTCTCTTTTCTTTTTGCCTTTTAATTAGTCGTCTCTTTTGCGATTGAAGATGGACATGATATCGATATAATCATCGTCTTCTCCACTAGAAGAAACAGTGTCCGCGGAATTGCTGTTAGAAATGAAGGAAGGTACATCCACATCATTTTGTCCGCCAATGGCTGGGGCCGGCTTGGAGTTGTTATTGGAATCAAATCCAGTAGCAATAACGGTGATGCAAAGTTCGTCGTCCATGTTTTCATCAAAAGCAGCACCCCAAATGATGTTGGCATCTGGATGGGCTTCTTGTTGAATGAGGGAAGCGGAGGTTTGTACATCTTCCAAATCGATGTCAGGGGAAGTGGTGAAGCTGATTAAGACACCGTTGGCACCATTAATCGAGGTTTCGAGCAATGGGCTAGAGATAGCAGCGTTAGCAGCTTCAATGGCTTTGTCTTTACCGGAGGCACGACCGATACCCATGTGAGCATAGCCAGCACCTTTCATGATGGTGGTAACATCCGCAAAGTCTAAGTTAACAAGACCAGGAACGGTGATTAATTGGGAAATGCTTTGGACGCCTTGACGGAGAACATCATCGGCAATTTCAAAAGCATTCGCTAAGGTAATTCTTTCTTCCGAAACCTCTTTTAAGCGATCGTTGGGGATAACCACTAAGCTATCCACATGTTCCCGCAAATTGGAAATGCCTTCTTCGGCTTGTTCCATACGGCGGCGTCCTTCAAAGCTAAAGGGCTTAGTGACGATACCGACGGTTAAGATATTTAATTCGCGAGCGATTTGCGCAACGATAGGAGCAGCACCTGTTCCGGTTCCGCCACCCATTCCGGCGGTGATGAAGACCATGTCAGCGCCTTTTAAGGATGAAATGATTTCTTCGCGACTCTCTTCGGCAGCACGCAACCCTTTTTCAGGATTGGAGCCAGCACCTTGTCCATTGGTCAATTTTTCACCAATTTGGATTTTTTGTGTGGCTTGCGAGAGATATAATGCTTGACGGTCTGTATTAATAGCAATAAATTCAACGCCGACCATTTCGGAACGAGCCATGCGATTGACAGCGTTTCCACCGCCACCGCCGACACCGACGACTTTGATCTGAACGTTCTTAACAAAATCGGATTCAAATTGAAAACCCATGAGACAACCTCCCATTTAAGATCTTAAACTCTCAAAAATGGTCAAAACCACGAATTGTAGAGTTATTCCTTATACATACACCCATATACTACCATATATTGTGTAACATTTCAACAGGGAAAGCAAAAAATTTTTGCTTTCCCTGTAAATGAGAGGGGGGCTTTTTAGTTGTCTGGGGTAAAGATAACTTGGTTGGTTAATTCTTTGTTGGAATAGGAAGAAATGTCTAGGGTTCCGTGGGCCTGTTTTCCGTGGTTTTTGAGAACTTTTGGAAGGGTTTGTTCCATAATGGCAATTTCGTAATCGATATTGGAATCGTTTCCGATATACACGGTAATTTGGTTATTCCAGTTGACGGTTAGATTGGAAATATCGCTCATATCTACTTCGGTGACGTTGGTAATGTTATGGTCTTCAAAGGCTTTGGTAAACTCTTTAAAGATTTTTTCGCTTTGTTCATCCATAACGGCTCTACCGAGTCTGGTTCCAATGGCGGTCACGCCCTTGTAATAAATGTAGCGACCCGGCAAATCGGATTCCACATCCATCTTATCAATACCTTGCCCATTTTTACCAACAATAATCCATTGTTTGTCAGAATAGATAGCGCCGCCAATGCTGGTTTCTTTCACTTCAATCGTGATTTGATTGATGCGGCGCTGACGGATACGGACTGACTCCACATAGGGGCAAGCGTTACGGATACGGAGAGAGGATTGGGTTTTGTTAATCTTCCAAATGCTTTTGCCGAGGAATAAGCCACTGGCGGAAATAATTTGATCTTTGGAATAATGAACGTTTCCCTCCACGTCAATGGATTTAATTCCAAATCCACCTTCCACAATGGTGGTATCGTTATCCACCGTTATTTCGGTGGCACTTTTTTTCGCATCGTAATAGTAAAGCCCAACGGACAGCCCAGAGAAAAGAAGCGTCAACAAGATAAGCCATACGCAAATGTGTAAGCGTTTAGCTCCGACCGATTTCGGTTTGTATCGACGATTCTGTTTTGGAATTTTTGTGGACCTAGCCATATCGATTCCTCTTACTTCGAATGGAGAGTCTCCATAATAATCTTTACAATTTGTTTGGTAGCGTCTGTGAGGGCGCTTTGTTTGGCATGAGCGCCCATTTCTTC
>JAGCZP010000097.1 GCA_017959985.1 Clostridia bacterium
AACAATAAAGTACTTCTTTTCCGTTTTTAAAGGTTACCTTTGCTACCTGTTTTTCTCCTTGCTTGAAGAAAACCAGCTTGCATTTCTTCAAAAGCTTTACCGCTTCCTCGCCAGAGGCGGTTTTTTGCGCCTCTACGTTGTCTAAATTGAAGTTTGTAACAATTTTCGTACTGTAAGGCGATAAGATGTCATAATCGCTAAATTCGTAGTGTGCTTGCGCCAAATCGTCAAAATCACCACCAACAAACAAGCCGTCTGAGATTTCGCCACTTTGATTGTATTGATACCGTGAATACGCATCTAGCACCTCTGTGGACGAATACACTTTCACTTCTTCAATCCGTTCGGACATATCAATCTTCTTGACTCCGGCTTTTTGCAGGAGGTCTACGGATTTCGTCATAGAGCTGTAAATGGCATATTGTAGATAATCGTCGATTTGGAGCACCCGGTAATCGGTGGTGCTGCCAAGGCCCATACCACGACGGTTATACACCCGAATCACATACAGTGGGATTTCTTTAGTGGTAAAGTAGGAGGTTCCCATTTCTTTGATTTCCGCCTGTACTGTTCGCACAAAGCTCGGCACATCACCAATTAATTCTGTAATGAGGGTTGTGGACATATCGTCTTCTACCAAATCCACATTACAGTTGCTCTTCATATATTCAAAGAGAATATTATCATAGGACCGTTCGTCCTTTTCCTGTTCTAACAATTGGAACAAGAGATCCACTTGGGCATCGGATAAGTTTTCCATGTAGACGGGTTTTGCTAGGGCGTTCCCGTCTTTTCCCGCCATAGAAATGGACACGATAAACGGAGCATCTTCACTCTTTTGCGTGTTGCCCGTAATGGTCGATAACAGTTGATAGGCAAGGGAAATGGTTCCTTCGGTTTTGCAATTGACTTTCACACAAGAACCGCGGCTACCCATATATTCCCGGAACGACGTGTTGCCAATTAAGGTTTTCTTGTTGGGCATACTAATCCGGACGGTCATAGACTGAATCGAATCTTGTTTGGGAAGATCCTTTTTCGAAGCAATGGATTTTAGTCCGTTTTCTTCGTTTTTCTCGTCTAAGAGTTTTAACAGGTCTTCCTTCATTTTCGCCGTAATGCCGTTAGCGCGATAGGTAGAGGGGTCTTCTCCTTTTATTGTATATTTAAAGAAAACATTCCAAGAGACATTGGTATCCGTCGCCCGTATACTTTGTTTTTGTAGGTTGATGGCAGTCGCAATGTCTTCTTTCTTTTCTAGCGTTAACGTTACATCGTCGTCGTTAACGGGCAAGTATTCTAATAAATCGCGTAACCCTTCCGCATCTTCTCCCGCGGAGATTTCTAAGGTTGCAGAAGTAATGCCATCCGTATTCGGCACCTTATTCGCGGCTTTATCCGAAACCCCTTTTCCGATAAACGCGCAAAGAGCAAAACAAATGCTCAAGAAAATCGCTGTTACAATACTAATCGTCCGCTGGGTTTTCTTGCGGCTAAAATATACCGCTTCAAACAGTAAGATAACCGCAAAAATGCATCCACCAAGCAGTCCCACATCCCACGTTTTCTTAAGAAGTAAGATGCGCATAGCAACCATTTCCGCTAAGAAGGCAATTCCCGAAAAGACCACAAACACATACCAATTGGTTTGATCTTTTTCATTTTCTTCGTCGCACACGAATCGGGAAACGAAGTTTTTCCGGGAAATCCACAAAGCAAGGGCAGATAACAAAATCCAAGCAAGTCGAGACAAAACGCCTTGCAACGCAAGGGCTCCATCCATCGGCTTCTTGTCCCAAATGTCGTTTATGGAAGAGAATAGCGCTTGTCCAAACACATCCCGCCCCATCATAAGTGGGTCGAGCATTTCAAAGAGGTTTTCTCCACTTGCGGTATTTTTCTCAGTAATCATCCATTGGGCTTCTCCGCTGGGAACAAACAAGGTGCCTAGCGAGAAAATCGCACAAGGAATGAGCAACAGTAGCATGACCGCCATAAAGGTGGTCTTTGTCCGGTTAATCCGAATCATGGAACAAACCAGATACACCGAAAATCCGACAAAGGCCGCACAAAAGAGGGTTAAACACCAAAAACCTACCGATAGGAGCATAAACCGGTTCCATTTGTAAAATCCAATGCCAATAAAGAAATCTGGGAGACTACACAAAACGGAGGTGAAAAACAACATGGCAACGCCGTCAACGGCACGACCGTTAAACACCGCGTTTCGTTTTAACCCTAAACTCATTTCGTGATAATACTGGGTCGGATTGTTCAAAAACGAGAATTGTTGGGAGGCCATGAAGAATCCTACCACCATCATTAAGATGGCATAAATGGAAATGCCCCATTCGGTTTTAATGCCCGCCAAAGGATTGCCTAAATCTGCACTAAATTGTGGGGATTGTCCTGCATTGGCCCACACACGACAAAATACGATAGCCGCGGCAATGCAGAAGATAATAGCAATGGAAGAAATGGGCGTTCGGTTGATACGATCTTTTAACTTATTCATTAAACACACGCCCACCTTTCTCCGCATACGCTTTTAGCTTTGCAAAGTCTTCCGCATCCACACTGGTGAAACTATCCGTATAGCGGACCCCTTCCCAGGTATAATAGGTAATCTTAAATTCGCCGGAAACGGAAGCGTCTCCCCCGTTTTTGGCGTTTTTATGAATCTTCTTGAGCGTTTCAATATCGCTATCATCTTCAAAATCTTTTCCGGATAGGACGATGGTTTCTTTTTTGCCATCGGCGGTTTTGGTTAAAGAGAAATCCACCGACGCAATGGTGATAACCCCGGAAGGAATCTCTTTATTTTTGCCAAACGCATCCGTAGACGTGTAAAAAAGTGACACGGTCAAGGACGCGATTAATAACGCAACCGGCAACACCATATACACATAGCGACGTTTGGGAATAAAGACTAGGGCTGCAATAAAGATACACACCGCAAACATCCAAATATATCGTACAGTGTTCATACTTAGGAGTTCGCTAATGCTGTGACCAAAATAGTTTTCCACGTCAATGCCGGATCCCATAGCTTGTTTGGGAATTAATAAAAACTCTTGATACAAAGCCGAGGTAAGCCACGCTGCGCCTAAGGCCATAATGGTGCCGGTAAACAGCGGATAACGAATGGCTTCTCCCCCTTCAATGTGGAGCTTCTTCCGAAACACTAATTGAAAAGCCCAAAACAAAAGGCCTAAAAGAATTAGCCACACAATCGGTTGCAACAGCAAATGGGTTTTATCCATTCCGAATTTCATGGTGGGATACACCACAGAATTCTCATAACCCCATTGATCTTTGTTCCAGTACCACAGGACATTTCCTAAAGGAGAACCAAACCAGCGGTTTTCCCAGGTGCCGCCCCAGTTAATACTTTCCAAATCTCCCACATAAGCCAGTTTAAACACGGTGTTGAGAGCCGGGATACTCACGCCAAACAAAATGGCCACAATAGGAGACAAAATCTTCCGCTGGGTTAGAATGCAGGCAAGAGCTCCGATAAACACGCCATAATAAACGGTGGAAAGAGTCGAGAGCAAAAAGCCAAACCATACCCGCAGATATTCACCATGAAAACCGAAGGCTTGAATGTTTAAGACTTCATTAATAAGAAACGGAATTCCTACCGCTAAACAAAGCGGTGCAAGGGTTCCCAGTAGGCGGTCACGGAAAAACACTTTCCGGGAAACGCCCATAGATAGATGCATATACAATTGATTTTGATCCGAAAAAATCCAGAACAGACGAAATCCACAATACACGCCGACCGCTAAGGCCGCCGCTCCGTAATACAGTTGCGGATAGGTCATCACAATTCCATAGAGATAACTGGTATAATCTTCCGAAAACACCGGCGGGGTTATACCGTCCCGGTAAAACGCGCCAAACACAAGAAAGACAAGAGACGCGACGAATAAGACAGCTGCCGGGAGCAAACATTCTCTCTGGGAATTTTGCATGACTGGATGGGTTTTTTTCACGTTTTCCATCAGGCAGTTCCTTTCTTCTTATTCTTGCTGAAAAGATTGGCAACCTCTTCCTCGTTCTCTTCGAGTTGCTCCATAAACACTTCTTCCAAAGTTAATTCTTCGGCTTTTTTAATGGTGCCGCCTTTTTCTTCCAGTTTTTTTAGTTCGTTTTCAATCGTGCCGTATACCACAATCACCGCTTGTTTACCATCCATCTTTAAAGAACGATAGTTAATGCCTTCAAACAAATTCTTTGTCACATCTTCTTTGAAAGACGCGGTTACGCGGCGGAAGTTTTTACTAACTTCTCCGATAGGACAAGACAATTGCACCCGTTTTCCGTTTAACAAAATAACATAATCACAAATTGAAGATATTTCCGCTAGATCGTGCGATGTAATAATAACGGATGCTTTGGTTTCTTGAATGTACTCTGCCATAATCTTCTTTAACAAAACCTTCTTTTGCGGATCGAGTCCATCAAAGGTTTCATCAATCAACAAATATTTCGGTTTGGAGGCAAAGGCAATGGCAATGGATATTTGTTTGGTCATACCTTTGGATAAGGCACGAATGCGTTTTTTCTCATCAATCCCAAAGATTTTACAAATGTTTAGAAAAACATCCATATCAAAGTTGGGATAATAGGTAGAATAGTACTTGGCGGCCGATTTTCCGGTAGCGCTCATGGCATACCACATATCGTCCGCTAAGTAGAACAGATCTTTTCTTTCTTTGTCGTTATCATAGGCGTCTGCCCCATCTAACAACACTTTTCCTTCTTGGGCACGAAACACCCCTGCCACCACACGCAACAGCGTCGTTTTTCCGGCTCCGTTATATCCGGCAAGACCCACAATCGAGCTATTTTCCACCTTAAAACTAATTTTGTCGATGGCGGTAAAATCCCCATATTTTTTGGTTACTTCACAAATCTCAATCATGCTGGATCCTCCTCAAAAATACTTTGTATTTGTTGTAAGATTTCGTCTTTCGAAACCCCTTTGGCCTTGCTAGATAACAAAACCCGTTTGGATTCTTGTAAGGCCGATTCAATCACTTTCCGGTTAGAAACGGCTTCTTCGTGAACAAAAATGCCTTTTCCCGGAACCGAGTAGGTTAATCCCCTTGCATCCAAGTCCGCATACGCCCGTTTCACCGTATTCACATTTAAGTTTAAATTTTTGGCAAGCTGTCGCATGGACGGCAGCTGATCGTCTGGTTTTAAAGACCCTTCGTTTATGGCTGATAAAATTTGATCTTTTATCTGCTCATAGATGGGTGTTCGCGATCGCTGGTCAATGGAAAAGTGCATTTTCTCACCTCGTTTCTCTCTGTGCTATCTCAGATAGCACACATATACAATACCCCTTTCCCCTTTCTTTGTCAATATCCCTAAATAAAAATAAAAGATTGGCACACGTAAAAAGTCCTTCCCTTGTGCATAATTTTAAAAAGTGGAATTCTTTGGCTCTCTAAACGGGGCCTTGATTTTTGGGGGTATATTTTTGTAATTGTTGTTTTTACGGTTTTCTTTTAAAACCAAGCAAAAAGCAGTTAGCCTTTTTTGACAGACTAACTGCTTTTGTTTACAGATCAATACGACCGTATAGCTTGTAATCGCTCTTTTCCTCTGCTTCGGAAACGGTCTTTTCGGTTGGAGTTGCACCGTCGGCAACGGGAAGAGGGTTGCTACGGGAAACAAATTCCCGGACAGGGCGGTCCGAACCGATGCTGCCTGCATAGCGCATATACACATCGGTGGAATCGTACACATCACGCTTTTCTGGTTGCGGTTTGCGATTCTTCGGACGATACTCTCCGTTTGTCCCGATAATAACATAACGGTTTGGTTCTTTTCCTTCGCTCCAGGAGGTAACTCCCTTCACATCTTGAACGGCGGTATGAATAATACGGCGTTCATAAGGATTCATGGGCTCAAACGAATGCTTTCTGCCCGTGCGACTAACTTGGATCGCATGTTTCTTGGCAAGACCCGTTAAAGATTTCTCCCGTTTTTCGCGGTAATCACCCACATTCAAGGTGATACGATAGTACTCCTTTTTTTGACGATTGGCCACAAGACTCGTCAAATACTGTAACGCATCCAACGTTTCTCCACGACGACCAATAATCAACCCTTCATTCTCTCCTGCGAGATACATGAGACAACCATCTTTCTTTTCTTTCACCGTAATGGTTGTTCCTTCAACGCCCATGGCTTCTAACACTCCCGAGAGATAGGCTTTGGCGACCTCTACATCCTCGTTGTCTAAAGTGCTTGGGACTTCGTTTGTTTCCGGCGTATCCGGCTCGTCATAAGTAATTTGAACCACTGCTTCGGACTTGCCAAAAAAGCCAAAAGCTTTCTTTTGTGGCTCTTGAAGCACTTCTACAGTAAGCGCTTCTTTGGATAGACCCAATTCCGCGGCGGCATTGTCAATCGCTTGCTCCACCGTTTCGGCCTTCCAGGTTCCTTCTTTGCGCACAACACGACTTCCTTTCGTATATTTTACACGGCATGCGAATCACACCGTGGGTTTTACTTCTTTTTCTTCTTGTCTTCCAACTCATCCGGAGTTACATCGGTTTTTTCGATTTCCGCTGGAGTTTCTTCCGAAACGTCCGGTGCATTCTCAGCAGCATCCTGACGTTGACGTGCTTCCGCTAACCGGCGTTTTTCTTCTTTCCGGCGAGCGCGTCTTTCTTTGTATTCTCGTTCCGCTTCTTCTCTGGCTTTAGCAGGATCATAAATCTTGTAAAGCAATAAGGTTTGGCCCACACTGACGATGCTGGAACAAATCCAATAAATAGAAACACCGGCAGGGAAAGTGAAACCAATTGCCACTGAGAAGAGAGGCATACCATACATCATGGCATTGGAACAGCCTTGTGCTTGTTGCATTTCGGCAGAAGTGGCTTTCTTGGTTTGTTTCATGGTGACCATGGTCATAAGAAGTTGGGAAACACCAGCAAGCAAGGGGAGAAGCCATAACAAACTAATTGCGGACCATCCACCTTCGCCGGGGTTCTTAAGTAACGACCATTCTTCATGACCAAAGAGAGTAAACTCCTTTTTGGTCTCTTCCATGGTTTTGTAATATTTATCCGCTTGTTTTTCAGTGTAGCCGGCTTCCACTAGGCTGGCTTTAATATCTTTTTCGTTTTGCTCTAAAACGTTTAACAAACGGAACTCGCCGTAATAACCGCCGACTTCTTTTTTGCTATATTTGTAATCCACTTTTTGATCGTCTGCATAGGTGATAGCGGAAATCGAAGCGTTAACAGCGTTTTCCGGAATTTGCATTAAGTATTTGAGTGGGGAATAGATACACGCAATAACACCAAAGAGAATAATCATGGTAGCAAAGGTTGGAAGACAACCACCAAACATGTTGACGCCTTCCTTTTCGTATAACTCCTGCTGTTTTTGCTGGAGTTTTTGCTTGTCCATGGCGTATTTCTTTTGGATTCTCTCTAAACGAGGCGCTAGACGTGCCCGATCCACCATACTTTTTTGGTTTTTGAGGGAGAGGGGAAGGCAAATAATTCTTGTTACTAAGGTGAACAAGAAAATCGTTAGAAAATAGTTATGAAAGCCGATGTATTCATACACGACCCACATTAACCATCCTAATGGTTTTGCTAAAAAGCCTAAAAAATTCATTTCGTTCTATCCTTTTTCTTTCTTCTTGGGCGCTCTTCCCAGGTTTCAGGTACCGGATCGTATCCGTGACCGCCATAAGGATTGCACCGGAGAATTCTTCGAACTGCTAAATACCCACCTTTTAGAGATCCAAAGCGCCGAATGGCTTCTTCTCCGTAGTGGGAACAAGAGGGCTCAAAGCGACAAACGTCACCGAGCATAGGAGAGAGGGTCTTTTGGTAAATATGAATGAGGAAAATTAGCACATGTCTCATTTTCTTCCCCCGGGTACCAATACCCCCAACTCTTGTAACTGTCCTTCCATCACGCGAGCAATGTCTTTGGATGTGCTGCCCGCCGTTTTACTGCGCGCCACAAAGACAATATCCCAATGGCCAGATACCTGTGGCATCAGCTGTTGGTACGCCGCTCGAATAATGCGGCGGCTGCGGTTACGTTGCACCGCTTTTCCAACCTTTTTCCCGGTTGTGATGCCCACGCGCGTAAACCCTATTTTGCTTTTTCGGACATAGGTGACAAGCAGAGGATGTACTTTCGATTTTCCCCGATAGTACAGCGTCCGGAAATCCTTATTCTGATTTAACACATCAAAGGCTCCCATCGGTTTACCTGCCTGTTCTACCATAATAAAAAAAACCACTCAATGGTGGCCTTTTTTAATAGGTGAGTTGTTTTCTTCCTTTAGCTCTCCTGCGGGCCAAGACTTTGCGTCCGTTGGCAGTAGCCATTCTTTTACGGAATCCGTGCTCCATCTTGCGATGACGTTTTTTTGGTTGATACGTACGGAACATAGGTATCTCCCCTTTCTCGAAATTCGTATGAAAACCAGGTCCAGCCTGTTTTCTTTCATTCACAATCCCCGTGGGGACTTCAGCGAGATAAAATTATAACCCACAAAAAGCGCTGTTGTCAATAAAAATTTTATATATATAAAGAAAAGACTATTTCTTCATCTATTTCCCCTCCAAAATTTTCAACTTTTTTCGCCGTTTTTGTTGAGATTTTCAAAGAGCTATGATATACTCTATATTATATATAACATATAGATTATAAAAC
>JAGCZP010000098.1 GCA_017959985.1 Clostridia bacterium
GGAATGCATATTAAATTTGGTTTAGTGGTAATTCCATTTATTAAAAGAATTGTAAAAGAATCGCCTGAGAAGGCAAAAGTTGCATTTGAATTTTTTGAAAAGATGGAGGTTTCTGGAGATCCAAAAATTGCAGAAGTAGTTGAATTCACAATATTGGAAAACTTATTAACAGATACAGATATTTCAGTTGAAGAATTTGAAAAGTACTTTGGGGCGAAAACAAAAGTTGCCGCTGAAGCGGTAGGCAAGTGGTTTCAAAAATAATAGAGAAATCTATTTAATCAGTTGATTCCAAAAGTGTTTCCAAATAGTGTTGGATATTGCAATTGATAGTATTTGAGCATTGCCAAAAGGTTTAGACGACTCAGGCACGATGCTTGACTCCACAAATTACTTAATTGTTCATAGGTTTGTAAGAGGCTAGATGGAGCGTTGGCTTTCTCTAGCATTTCTTTATACGAATCAATCTTTTTCCAAAGGCGCATAAGGGTAAACGCAACGGAATTGTCGATTCCCAGTTGGATGAGTTTTTCAAAAAGCGTGTCGCGGAAAACAAAATCGCCAATCTCTTTGAGAGAATCAAAAGTCTTTTCATTCGAAGAGGTGCATTTTGCGTAGGCGTAGTATTTTGCGACATCTAAAAGGGTTTCAGAAACTTCAGGTGAGATATCCCAGTGCAGCTCGTTTTCACAAATATCTTTTTGAAGGGAACCTAGAATTCTTTCATTATCGAGAGGAATTTTTTGATAAGAGAATCCGGTGGATAGGGAAAGGTTGCGGATGGTGGTTAATGAGGATATAGGGAGTAAGTCAATGCAGACAAACTCGTCGATGAAGGTAGGATCGTAGAACGAGTCTTCTTTCTTTAGAATTTCAAACTCTCCATAGTTTTCTGCAGAAAAAACCGTTTGGAGACGGGGAAGAATCCACTCTTGAATCGGTGGTGCAATCGCGAGAGTTAACACAGGATTCTTTTCTTTTTCAAACTTGTGTAAAACAATATCCGAGGATGTAGGGAAGAAACCATATTGGTTGGGATGGACATTGGATATTCCGAGGACGTAGGAAATTAGGAGCCCTGCCTCTTCACCAAACAAAGTGATGGGATAGCCGTTTTCTTTTGAGAGTGTGACAATTTCTGTTATCATTTCGAATGTGTCTAATGTGTTCGTGTTGTAGATGACATCTAATTCTTTTTCCAAGCGCTGATTAACAAGGGGGTTATCGCCAAATAACGCTTGTGCATTATTACGACATTTTTTTGCGAATGCTGTGAAGCGTGTGTCGTACAAACTTTCATCAGGATAGGTAAATAAGAGGGTGAGGCAGTCTGTTGTCTCTCCTTTTTTTATCATTTCAATATACATAGAACATCCTCCTTTATATGGTTTAGTATAACGGATTCAATGGGACAAAAATGGGACAAAAGAAGCCCACAGAATTTGTGGGCTGTCATTTATTCTGCTTTTGCAAAAAAGTAGGATAAATAAATCCTATATCTTAAAGGGTTGCAAAAATGGTAGCGCCTTTTGTGCGAATCCATTTATTGATTAACACACATAGTCCAATAAAGAAGAGGGAAATGATGGACAAGAAAATGTAAGGCGGCAGGAAAAAGGCGGAGATAAGGAAGACGACGGCAAGGATACCTATGAGGACCCATCCGCCAAACATACAAATGAGAACGCTAACACTTTGTTTGATTGGTACGTTTTCGTTGGTCCAGTTCAAGTTGGGGTGACGAAGATTTGACATAACTCCGAGAGATCCCATTAAACTTATAAACGATAAAACGAAAAGGAGGGTTAGGATCATATTGTACCAGGGAACGTAGCAAATAATATCCATGGTGATGGCACCGAGAACCGCCGGAATGCCATTTAAAATAATATGCATTTGTTCTTTGGCAAAGAGAGGTTTATGTGCTTCTACCGGATAGGATTGTAAAATCCAAATGGATTTTCCTTCTAAGGAAACGGAAGGTGCCGATACCGCATTCGTGGAGGCTAAGAAACAAAGGGTTAGGGCAATGGCTCCTGGCAAATAGACCGCTAAATCTAGTTCCGGATTTAGGTTTTCAATGGAATAGAGATATTCGCGAATAATGCCAGATTTGACAATTAAGAAAACGGTAAACCCTAGTTCAATTACAATGCCGAATCCCGCATTTAATACATAGGCAGGGCATTTCCAGAACCGACGAAATTCTTTGGAAAGCAAGGCTCTGCCAACGGACCTTGTGCGGATGTCTTTGTTGGAAAACCGTGCCTTTTTGAATTTGGATGTGTGGGTGACAATGCCGATGAAACTGCGCTGTAACAGATACCAAATAACAAGGAACAAGGCAACGACAATGCCGAGAAAATAGAGTAAGGAAAGGGTGTTCCCCATGGCGCCTTCGCCAAGGAATTTAAAGACAATAAATTTGGTATCAAAGAAGGCAATAACATCTTTTAAGTTTTTGGTCAAGAGTTCGATGTAATAATCGGTGCGGAAATAGAAGATGTAGTAAACACCAATAAAGAGGAAGGAAAAGACGATGGTGGTGAGGGATTTGTTCTTAACCCGTGAAGAGATGGCAGCGATTATAAATCCTAGTAAACAGGAAAGGGCGACATCCGCGATACATAAAATGGGGAGAAGCAGGAGAGAATAGATAACCGAAAGTACAGAAGGAACCCCACAAACCACCCAAAAGGCCAGTAGTGCCGGCAACCAAATAAACGCAGAATATAAGACGGTCATAATGTAGACGCTGACAGTACGCACAAGGATTAAAGAGGAGGTGGAGATGGGGAAAGAAATCAGTAAATCGTTATCCTTTGCGTTATATATCGTGGGATAGGCGGTGTAGCCACCACCTAGCACACCGACAAAGATGGAAACCAGTCCCATCATGGCAAAAAAGAGCCAATAGACTTTTGCTTTTGCAATTCCCACTAAAAGCGTGGTGCTCAGCCCGAAGACAGCCATTCCAAAGGAGAAGAAAACAAGGAGAAACAGGAAAACCATACCGATAATGCTAGCAGGGTTTCTTCGCTTTCCGGTTTTGGGGTTATAGAAATAGAATTGGTTTAGCTGTAAGAGCTGCTTTTTTAGCAATACCCAAAACATTAATTATTCCTCCAATTCTAAGAACACAGATTCCAAGGAGGCATCTCCTTTGACATTTTCCATAGTGCCAGAGGTAATCAGTTTTCCATTTTTGATGATGGCCACCATATCACAAAGTTTTTCTGCTACTTCTAAAACATGGGTGGAGAAGAAGATGGCGCCACCATTGTCACATATTTCGCGCATGATCTCTTTTAGCGTGTGAGCGGCTTTTGGATCGAGGCCGACAAAAGGTTCATCCATGATGATAAGTTTTGGCTCGTGAATCAAAGCAGAAATAACGGCGAGTTTTTGTTTCATACCATGAGAATAGGAAGAAATCGCTTCGGCCAAATCGCTGCGAAGTTCAAACAAATCGGCATATTTGTTAATCCGTTCGGCACGTTCTTTGGCGGGAATTTTGAAAATATCTGCTACAAAGTTTAGGTACTGAATGCCTGTCATAAAGTCATACAAATCTGGATTGTCAGGGATATAAGCAATCATGCGTTTAACTTCGATAGGATATTCTTTGATGGAGAGGTTGTTGATGAGAATTTCCCCTTCGTCAAACTCTAAAATTCCTACAACGCTTTTCAAAGTGGTGGTTTTTCCGGCGCCGTTGTGTCCAATAAATCCATAGATCTCTCCGGGACGAATGTGCAGCGTTAAGTTATCCACCGCTTTCTTTTCTCCGAATGTTTTGGTTAAATGACTAATCTTTAACATGTGTGTTTCCTCCCACATTTACTCAACTAAATATTATAAATTCTTTTTACTCAATTGTAAAGAATTGGTAAATCTCAAAGGGATAATCTTGTAAAGGCAGATAAAATGCGATAGAATACCACCAAAGGATGTGAGCGTATGGTTTATACCTATGGATTTGGTGAGAGCGCTACCGTATTACTTAGTTACGGCCTCATCATTCTTGCTATTTTGTTAACCCTCGGTGCGCAATTGTTTGTCACTGCCACCTACAAAAAATATGTAAAAGTTCCCAATTCGCGGGGCATAACTGGAGCCCAAGCGGCACGGTATTATTTAGATCAACATGGTTTGCAAAGTGTGGGTGTGGTACAAGGATCTGGGTTTTTAAGCGACCATTACGACCCTACCAGCCGAACCGTTACCCTATCGCCTGACGTGTATTCCAAAGCGTCCATTGCTTCGGTCGCTGTGGCATGTCACGAATGCGGGCATGCGGTGCAACACCAAGAAGGGTATTTCTTTATGAATATCCGTTCTGCCCTCGTTCCGATTGTTAATGTTTGTTCTTATCTCGGATACATTGCCATTGTCATTGGTGCTTTAGCCAGTATGACCAATCTCATTTGGCTTGGTATTATGGCAGAAATGGTTATCTTGTTATTCCAAGTGGTAACCCTTCCGGTTGAAGTGAATGCTTCCAGACGGGCCATGCGAGACGTGCAATCGTCGAACATCTTGTGCATGGGGTCGGAAATTTCCCAAGCAAAAACCGTATTAACGGCGGCGGCGATGACCTACTTAGCTAGTGTGGCAGCCACTCTTTTGCAAGTGTTACGGCTCATTCTCATTTTTGGCAGACGCCGCAACTGAAAGAAAAAAAGCAAGGTTACTTATACGGCCTTGCTTTAATCATCTTGTGGATAATGGACGTGAATCTGTTTTCGGATCGCGTCCATTTGTTTTAGAATAAAGAGGGTGTGTTCTTTGGTAATAACGGGACTTTCCAGTAATCCTTGTTGGATACAGTCACACACATGCTGAATTTGGTATTCGAAGCCATTGGCCTTATAAGGAGCGGTAATGGTTTCGTGGGTTCCGTCGACATAATCGATGTTGACCGTTTCGGGAGCGTAAAAGTGAGGAATACTGGCTTTGCCCTTTGTACCCTTTAGATAGCCGAAGTTTGGCTTATCGAGAAAAACTGCGCTGGAAAGATGGGAGATGCCACCTTCTTTGTAGGTGAGGGATACCTCCGTGTAGGAATCAATTCCCTTCCAGAGAGTGGCTTTTGCATCCATGGTTTTTACAGTTTCTCCAAAAAACCATTTGCTGAAGTTTAGCCCATAGATTCCCACATCTAAGAGAGAACCACCTCCGTTTTCCACTTTTAAAACGTGATGAGAGAGTTGATTTTCCGAAAGCGCGTAGCAAAAATCTCCGCCGATTTCTTGTAAGGTTCCTAGTTTTCCAGACTGTACAAGTTCGAGTAGTTTTATAGTGCCAGGGACAAACCGGGCCCACATGGCCTCCATTAAAAAGCGCTGGTTTTCTTTGGCACAAGCAAACATTTCCAGTGCTTCTTTTTCGTTGACTGCCATAGGCTTTTCACATAGCACATGTTTTTTGCTTTTGAGCATTAACAGAGTGCAAGGCTTGTGAAATTGATGGGGGACGGCAATGTAGGCGACGTCAATGACATCCGACTGGGCCATGGCTTCGTAGGAATCAAAGGAATAACAAAGGCCGAACTCTTTTTGGAAGAATTCGGCTTTTTCTTTTGTTCGCGAAGCGACCGCAACGAGTTTGGCGTCCGGGACAAAGGAAATCGCCCGTGCAAAACGGTGAGCAATGTTTCCTGTACCAACAATTCCAAAACGTAACATCGCAGGTCCCTCCTTTAAGAATTTTGGAAGAGGGCCGAGCGGATACCCGGTCGGTTTAATGCGAGATATAACAAACTACCGCCAACAACGGCAGAGAGGATTTCGCTAGCACCCACTTCGGCCGCACAAGCGATAAACATAGAAAATTGGCTGTCGAAAAGAGCAATCGCTAATTCGGCTCCAATGATAACGGCGTTGAATAACACCGGAGGAAGTAGGGAGAAAAGAGGTAGACGGAACCACTTAATGTTCCGAAGGGCGTATGTACATAAAGCGGCAAACAGTGTCGCAGCTGTGCCGAACAACAAATCCCATGCACCTGCCACATTCGCTCCGGTGGTTATCCCAAAAAGATTGGATAGGAAGCATCCAAGGACCAGCCCTGGAATGGCAAGGGGAGTAAATACGGGAAGAACGGTCAAGGCTTCGCCTAGGCGAAACTGTAAAGGCCCGTACGAAATGGCAGGGACCAAGACGGTGCACACCGTATACAAAGCCGCGATAACGGCCGGTATACAGATGTTTTTGACCACGTTCTTCTTCATAAAACTACTCCTTTAGTTCTGCTTGTTCAGCAGGTCTATTTTTGAAAATAAAGGCGAAAATGAAGCAAGCAACGCCGATGATGGCAAGACCACCAATCCAAGTCCACGAGAGAGAACTTAAATTGGCTGTTGTAAAGGTTCCGTCATCTTCGTTTTGCAACACGCCAAAGAATAAGCATACATCCGCGATAAAGGCAGCCACACCGATGAGATTGAAGCAAATCGACGAAAGGGAGAAGTTGGTTTGTTCAAGTCTCTTTAAGCGTGGGGACGAGAAGTCCAAAACGCTACCGATGTATAAAGCCGCTAACACGGTAACAATGGTTTCGGGGATCATATAGGTGGCGTTGTATACGAGAGAATAGGTGAGGGCCGCGGCGGTGGGGATGGATAAACCGGCCCAAACGGTACAACCGGCAATCACATGGCAGAAGTACCGTAATACCATGGCGATAAACACGCCAAGAGTTAACCCAGCTGGTTGGGAAATGGATTTGCCCTTAAAGAATCCTGGGGTGCCAACAAACACATAGGCGAGGAGATAATCCAGCACAATGATGGCGATGGCCGCCCAAATGGAGGTGGCGTAGGATAAATTCTTCATGCCGAGCAATAATTGCAAAGCGCCATACACAGCACCGGAGCAGAAGCCCCAAGTAGCGCCGTAGCGATAGGCGATAATCATGACAGGAAGCATATGGGCTGCGGTGATGCTTCCGCCATAAGGTAAATCAACTAATTTTACGATGCTAAGGACGGTGCCTAAAGCAATCATAATAGCGGTCTCTGTGAGACGTACGAGTGTTTTGTTCATTTTAGAAAAACTCCTTCCACTTATAGCCGCGGAAAGAGTTTTGCATTGTTGCAGTATATGTAACATCCCTCCGCCGGCATTATCCGGATCAGGTCACAGGGTTTCGAGGAATCGATCTCAGCCATTACGGCACCCCTTGTTAACTTGCCTACATAGTAGTATAGTGATGCCCTTGAAAAAAGTCAAGGAAAAAAGCAGTTTCTCGTTCCTTTTTCTTGTTTTTTATATAATAAAAGAGTATAATGTACACTGTATAAGTGGAACTATGTCCCTTAGAATAACTGTAAAGCGAGGATGTATTATGCATATAGCCTTAATTGCACATGATGCGAAAAAAGAATTAATGGTTCAATTTTGCATTGCGTATTGTGGAATTCTTAGCAAACACGACCTATGCGCAACGGGAACCACAGGTAAGCTGATTGCAGATGCAACCGGCTTAAAGATTACGCGATATATGGCGGGTGCACAAGGAGGAGATCAGCAGATCTCTGCCCGTATCGCCTGCGATGAAATAGACTTATTGCTCTTTTTCCGTGACACCTTAACCGCTCAAGCGGAAGAGCCAAACGAGAGCGACATGCTTCGTTTGTGTGATACAAGAAATATTCCTTTTGCCACCAATATTGCGACGGCAGAAGTGTTGATTCATGGTTTGGAACGCGGCGACCTCGATTGGCGCGATATCGTGAATCCCAAAGCATAAAACCCTAGGAGAACGTTTATGGAACTAATTACAAAAGCTCCCCGTGGCACCCAGGATGTCTTACCGGGTGCTAGCTCGGAATGGCAACATATAGAGCGTACGGCTTTATCGATAGCGGAGGACTACGGATTTAGAGAAATTCGCACCCCCGTTTTTGAACACACGGAGCTCTTTCAACGCTCGGTGGGAGAAACCACCGATGTGGTACAAAAAGAAATGTATACTTTTGAAGATAAGGGGAACCGATCCATTACCCTTCGCCCGGAAGGAACGGCCGGTGCTGCCAGAGCGGTACTGGAAAATGGATTAATCGGGGGCGCCCTTCCTTTGAAGGTGTCTTATGTAACCGCTTGTTATCGGTACGAAAAACCCCAAGCCGGTCGACTAAGAGAATTCCACCAATTCGGTGTGGAAATGTTTGGAGCATCCGCTCCTACCGCCGATGCGGAAGTGATTGCTCTCGGGGCTGCTATTTTGGAAGAGTTTAAAGTTCCGAACATTACCTTGTACATTAACTCCATTGGCTGTCCGGAATGCCGCAAGAAATACCAGGAAGCTTTAAAGGAATATTTTACAGCGCATAAGGGAGACCTTTGTGAAACTTGTTTAGGACGCTTAGAGCGTAATCCTATGCGGATTTTAGATTGCAAATCCAAAGTGTGCTCGGCTATTGCCGAAAAGGCACCGGTCATTTTGGATTATCTTTGTGAGGAGTGCCAAACTCATTTTGATGGAGTGCAAGATTGTTTAAAAGCCGCTGGTATTGCTTATAAGATTGATCCGCGCATCGTTAGAGGTTTGGATTATTACACCCGGACGGTGTTTGAGTTCGTATCGCGTTCGGATGCGCTGGGGTCCCAAGCCACGGTTTGTGGCGGCGGACGCTACGACGGTCTTATCGAAGAACTGGGCGGGCCCCAAACCCCTGCCTTGGGATTTGGTATGGGACTGGAACGTTTGTTACTAACCTTAAAAGATGCAGGGTATGCTTTCCCAAAATCTTCCGTTTGTGAAGTGTATTTTGCTCCTATGGGAGACAAAGCGGTAAAAGAGTGTTTTGCTCTTGTGACCCAGCTTCGCAATGGCGGTGTTTCTGCCCAAACCGATGTGGTGGGCAGAGGACTAAAAGCTCAAATGAAATATGCGGACAAGTTGGGAGCGCGCTATACCGTAGTGGTGGGCGACAACGAACTGGAAACCCGCAAAGCACAATTAAAAGATATGCAAACCGGAACCATTACCGAAGTGGATTTGGACGATGGTTTGTATACCACGTTATATAACTTATCACTTGATCGTCAGCTAGCCGGTGTGGCAGAAATGCTCGGTCAAGTTGCAGAGAACTAAGGAGGCCGTTTTTCCATGGCGGAAACGTTACAAGGACTTCACCGTACCCACTACTGTGGAGAACTGAGAGCAGAACATATTGGACAAGAAGTAACCCTGTGTGGTTGGGTACAACGGCAACGGGATATTGGCCAATTAATCTTTATTGATTTACGGGACCGTACTGGTATCGCCCAACTGGCATTTGACGATACCACCGACCGGGAGATTTTTAAAAAAGCTTTTGGCATTCGCGGCGAATACGTTTTGGCCGCAAAAGGAATCGTGCGGGAACGTTCTTCGAAAAACCCGGACATTCCTACCGGCGATATTGAAATTGATGTGAAAGATCTCCGGATTTTAAATAAGGCCGAAACCCCACCTTTTGAAATTCTAGAAAATAGCAATGCGTCCGAACTTCTTCGTCTGCAATACCGGTATCTAGACTTGCGTCGTCCGGACTTGCAAAAGAATTTGCTCTTCCGTCACCGGGTGGCCAAAATTGCCCGTGACTTTTTCGACGAAAACGGATTTGTGGAAATTGAAACCCCTATGCTCATTCGCTCCACCCCGGAAGGGGCTCGTGACTTCTTAGTGCCGTCTCGTGTGCATAATGGTAGTTTCTACGCGTTGCCACAAAGCCCACAGCTGTATAAACAACTGTGCATGGTGGCCGGATTTGACCGGTATATCCAATTAGCTCGTTGCTTTAGAGACGAAGATCAACGGGCAGACCGTCAACCGGAATTCACGCAAATTGATATGGAAATGTCTTTCGTGGATGTGGAAGATGTGCTCAGCATGGGTGAGCGGTTTATGTCCACCCTCTTTGAAAAGGCGTTGGGACAACCCATTACCTTGCCACTTCCTCGTTTAACGTATACGGAAGCAATGGAACGGTACGGTTCGGATAAACCAGATACTCGTTTTGGTATGGAACTCATCGATATTAGCGATACCGTGAAAGATTGCGGATTTGGTGTTTTCACGTCGGCCATTGCCGGCGGCGGTAGCGTGGGTGCTATCGTGGCAAAAAATGCCGTTTCCACGCTGACCAGAAAAGAAATTGATAAATTAACCGAAATGGTAAAAGGCATCGGTGCCAAAGGCCTTGCTTGGGCTCGACTCAATCCCGATGGACTAGCTTCTTCCTTTGCCAAGTTCTTATCCGAAGAGGAATGGAAAGCTTTAGCAGAGAGAACCGGCGTGGAAGAGGGCGATGTGCTCTTGATTGTCGCCGATACGGTGAAAAAGCATGTATTAACAACACTGGGGGCTCTTCGCTTAGAAGTCGCGGAAAAATTAAATATTCCGCGGGAAGGCTTTCATCTTTTATGGATTACCGAATTCCCCTTCTTTGAGTGGAACGAAGAGACCGAACACTGGGATGCGATGCATCACCCCTTCACCTCTCCTATGGATGAAAGCATTCCGTATTTAACCAGCAATCCGGAAAAAGTGTACGCCAAAGCCTATGACTTGGTATTAAACGGAGAAGAACTATGTAGTGGTTCTATCCGGATTACTGATCCGGAATTGCAAAGCCATATGTTCCACGCACTGGGCATGACCGACGAAGAAGCCCATGAGAAATTTGGTTTCTTATTGGATGCGTTCCGGTATGGCGCCCCGCCTCATGGTGGTATGGGCATTGGCCTTGATCGTTTAACCATGCAACTGCTTCATGCTAGCTCTCTTAGAGATGTGGTGGCGTTCCCCAAACTACAAAACATGTCGGAGCCTATGACGTCTTGTCCGTCCCCTGTGGATGCGGAACAATTAGAAGAACTGGGAATTGCTGTTACCAAACAAGAAGAATAAAAAACGGGAGGAACCCTGATGAAAAGGATGCTCTCTCTCGCCATCGTGTGTATGCTTGTGTTTTGTCTGACAGGATGTCATAGCGACGTTGTGGAAGACACCACACAAACCGTGTCCTTGGAAGGACACTATATTGCCATAACGATTGATGGTGTTGAGTACCATGTTCATACCTCTAGCGTGGCCTCGCTGACCACCTGGTATAACGAATATGGAGAACCCAATGGATGGATTGTCCAAGACGGGGAAATTTACACAAAGAATAAGACCCAAAAAATCGATACCGCCGGCATGCCTATTGACCAAGCAACCTTGTGGGATGGGCAGAGTTTTGGATTGATTGCGGCTGATTCGGATTCCAACAAGAAAAACGAAAGCGTTATTAATCAACAAGTGGCTTCGGGAGACATGTATCCGGTTCCGGAACTTACATCGGTGGAAAAGCTTCCCAGTTTTGCGAAGAACGGCATTGGAACGGAAGCCTATTGTTATAAAATTGATAACCCTAATTACGCCTGTTCGTTTACAATGGAATTTAACGACGTAGACGAAAAAGCATTAGAATCGTACATTTCCTATTTAGAAGATAACAAACCACAAAGCATTGAAGACCGTGGAAATGGGGAATACAATTTAATCTGGGATTGGGGTTCCATCAGCATCTATCATAACAAATCGATGGCGATAATGAACACCATTATTGGAGTGAATCGACAATAAAAAAGCTCGATAGAAGGTGCACCCCAAAGGCGCTGGTCTTTTGGGGTGTGCATTTTTTATAAAACAAAAGGAGAACACTATGGCGTATACCGCATTAAAACACATGCAAGAAAACAATATCGCTCTCTTTGGGGAGGGTGTCGGTCCGGTGCAACCGCAACGGCATTATGATACGGTGGACTGTGGCTTAAAAGCCATGGCCTTAAAATTCTTGCATACTCGTTGCGAAGGATTGGGGTTTGATCTTGCCAAAGAAACACAAGAACTATCCGAAGGGAAATATTACGGAAATAGTTTGCAAAAAGGGCAAATTCCCTACAATATGCAAATGGATATCAATCGCTTATGCTTAGAAAGAGAACTGGAAAAGTTTATCGATTCGGGCGTGGCGGAAGATGCCTATACCATTTATTATTGCTATTTGGAAATGTTCTTTGGCCATTATGGAAAATCCAAAAAAATGGTAGAACTCTTATCCGAATTTGAATCCAACGGCAGTTCTCTTTTAATGAAACATAGAGATCACTATTCGCACTCGGTGTATGTGTTTGCTTTGGGGCTCGCTATTTATGAATCTAACATCACTTACCGGGAAAGTTTCAAATCCTTTTATGGATTTGATTGTAACGAAGACAACAAAGAGGCTGATCATCAAGCGGCTTGCTGTTTCTTAGAATATTGGGGATTGACCTCCCTCTTCCACGATATTGGCTATCCTTTCGAATTGCCCTTTGAGCAAGTGCTCTCTTACTTTGAAGTGGGAGGCGCCAAACGTGGTGCTGGCAGTATTTATATTGCTTACCATGATATGGACGGCCTTACCAAACTAGGAGAAGAAGCTGTCAAACAATTTGAGTCGCTCTATCATCGCTCCTTTAAAGACACGGAAGAATTGTTTGCTTTTGGAATTACCGATAAACTGGGGAAAGTTTACGATTTAACCGAAGAAAATATACGGAAAATGATTCATGATAAGCCGGTCGCACCCAACACCTTTGGCTATTTTATGGACCATGCGTATTTTAGTGCCACGAGACTCTATCGAGAGATGGAAAACTCTTTGGGCATTTCGAAAATTAATGAAAAACATTTGGATGCGTTGACCGCCATTTTGTTGCACAATAGTCTTTTTAAATTTGGCATTAGTTTCTATAAGAGCAAAGAAAAGCATAAGGAACCGCTTTCTATGGGGTTGCATCCACTGGCGTATTTATTAATGCTTTGTGATGAACTGCAATGTTGGGACCGTACGTCCTATGGACGTAATTCCCGGAAGGAACTTCACCCCATGGCGGCGGATTTTGATTTCCGCAACAACGCCATTCACGCGGTGTATTATTATGATAACGAAGAACAAGAAAAGATTGATGCCTTTAAAATGGAGTATCGTAAATGGGAAGATAGCGGAGAGCAAGGAGATGCGCCTCGTCTTAAAGCCTATAGCGATATGGCTCAAAAAGAGCAATGCTTTGCCAAAGACATCGAAAAGATTGTGGATTTAACAGCCATTCCTTTGACGGTTATTCCCAACACTAGACCGGTGGATCGCAAGAGCAAACATACCTATCTTTCCACAAGCAATTTCTTGCATTTGTATGATTTTGCTGTCGCCCTTAATGCGCGATATTCTTACCAAGGACAGGAGGCGCAAGTGGAGACGGATGTTTTAGAAAAAGAATTTGAAGAATTGTCTTTAGAATATCAGCTTTCTAACATTAACCAAGCCAAGAGCTTTAGCAAATATTTGGATGCGCTGGGTTGTTTTTATACGGATCGTCCGGTGGATTATGAAATGATTTCTCATTTTGAAAAATCTCAAATGGAAGTGTTTGCTCCCATGGAACATGAACGGTGGATTCGGGAGCACATTGTTATGGGATGGATTCATGGGGATGTGTATGATACGGCCTCTCTTCCAGAAGAACTTAGAAAACGGTTTGGAAACGAAAAAACGGCCCAAAAAGCTTTGCGGGAGCAATTGCGGATGCATAAACTTGCCATGGATGGAAATCCCAAGACGGAAGAAATCCATACCCATTATCAAGCCTTGCCGTTGGAGGAACGGGAAAAAGATTACGAGCCGTTTAACAGTATGTTGCGTCTCATCAAACGGTTTGACGGACTTCGTATTTATAAGCTGGATTAAAAGGAGAAATTCATGGGATCTCTACGAGATATAGTTTTTTCGGAGCTAGATGCCACAAAGGATCAGATAAAAGAGCGTATTTGTGGAACAAAAACGATTTTGCTTCGTCCGCTCCCCTTAACCAAGACAATGCCGGAAATTGCGTTGATTGGTTATCAGGAGGAAAGCACAGATAAAATACTTTTATTGGAAACGGTTCGTGTGTTCCAAAACAAACAATTGTTTAATGAAATGGCGGAACTTTCGGGCTACATGCCTTTGGTGGTTTTTCCCTGGCGGGGAGAAGGGGATGACTTAAAACCATCCGAGCCGGCGCCCAATTATCGGGCATATGAAAACTTTGTATTTCCTATGGAGATGAAACAGAAAGAGCCGGAACAAGAATTTACCGTAGAAGACGGAAGGCTCATAAAATTTGAAGCGGAAGATTATGTGGAAGAGGTATACGTTCCCAATACCGTAAAATGTGTTGGGGAGCAATCGTTTTATGAAGCGAGAGTCGGGAAAGTCATTTTGCCCGATAGCGTGACGGTGATTGAAGAGGATGCTTTTTTGGATTGTACACTCGAAGAAATCGTGATTCCAAACAGTGTTACTACCATTGAAGCGTGGGCTTTTACCGGGTGTGAGTGTTTAACGAGCATTACCATACCGGAAAGTGTGACTTCTATTGGAACTTGGGCTATTGGATACCGAAGAGATTTGTTTCAGCCGTGGCTTGATGCGATTCCTTTTTATAAGAATCCGGTAACGATTTACGGGAAAAAGGGTAGTGAAGCCGAGCGGTATGCAAAGGACAACGAATATAACCAATGTGAACACGTCACTATCTTTAAGGAAATCACGGAATAATTGTAGGAAAGTAGGTAGCGTATGAGTTATTTACAATGTAAAACCATTTCGAACGTATCCCCGCAAGGAAAACCTAGGGTGTTTTTTCTGTGCCATCCGGAGGAGTTTGCGCAGGTAAGCGGTCCGGTCTTTTTGGATGTGTTTCGTGTGGTCAACTGTGCTATTTATTACATGGACCCTGCTCAAAGTTATACGATAGATGAGGTGCTGGATGATGCGTCGCAAATGCAACTGTTTGTGTTTGCAGTGACAAAGAAATTGTTGTCCGAACCCAATATGGCGATGGACAAATTGTTTCCTTATGCAGAAGAGCACCATATTCCGGTGTTACCGTTATTGCAAGAAGATGTGGATGTCAATCTCTATGCCAATCGGTTTGGCGATTTGCAATTTTTAAGCCGTGGGGATGTAACTCCAACCTCTATTAGTTACGAAGAGAAAATCCAAAAATATATGCAATCGGTTTTGGTGGATGACGAGACGGCTAGCAAAGTACGCCAAGCCTTCGACGCGTATATCTTCTTAAGCTATCGAAAAAAAGATAGAAAATATGCTCAAGAATTGATGAAACTCATTCACAAACATGAGTTTTGTCGGGATGTGGCCATTTGGTATGACGAGTTTTTGGTTCCTGGAGAAAATTTTAACGATGCTATTGGGGATATGATTAAAAAGAGCGACCTCTTTGCCATTGCGGTTACTCCAAATCTTGTTAATGAGCCAAACTATGGTATGTCCACCGAATATCCTGGTGCGGTGGATTTACAAAAGAAAATTTTAGCGGCGGAGATGGAATCTACCGAATGGAAAGATTTGGAAGACAAATACAAAGGAATCCCAGCTTGTACCAATCCGCGGGATACCGGTAGTCTGGAAA
>JAGCZP010000006.1 GCA_017959985.1 Clostridia bacterium
CAAGAGTACCACAAGTTCCGACTGCCACAACACCAGTAGTGCCTGTGGTTATGCCCACACTAGGTGGAAAACCACCTGTTAAAGAGGAAAAATTCACCTTTCCTAACTTACCGGATGTTCCCAAAACCACTACCGAGACCCCTGTCTTAACTCCGGACGCCAAACCGGCAGAAACTCTCGAGCAAGTCTTGGGAATTGATAAAGAAAACGAGAAACCTGATAAGAAGACGGCCAAACTAGAAAAGAAAGCCGCCAAGCTTGAGAAAAAAGCTTCCAAGAAAGAAAAGAAGAAAGGCTTTGTCGAACGCTTTATTATCCAACGAGGCGATTCCATCGGTACCATCTTCATCAAGCTGGGATGCTTTGTGTGCGTCTTACTCTTAGCGGGATCCCTCTGTGTCATTGTCAACGACTTTATCATTGAGCCTTCCCTTAACAGCCAAATTGCTTCCGAAGTAGAATCTCTCTTGACGCCTGATTTAAACGAAGCCGAGCAAAACTATGATGGCTATCCCAGTGGAATTCTCAATGAGTATCGTAAGATTTACTTTGCCAACCACGATACCATCGGTTGGATTAAATATCCGAATGCCGGTTCCGAGATTAACTATCCGGTTGTACAAACCGATAATAACGACGATTATCTTACCAAGGATTTCTATGGAAAAGAAAACAAGAACGGTACCATCTTCTTAGATTACCGTTGCCGTAACACCGATACCCGTGAAGGACACCATATCAACATTCTTTACGGTCACAACATGCGTAGCGGCCAAATGTTTGCTGGATTAAACCGTCTCTTATCCGGTGTCAGTTATGCCCGTAACGCTCCTTTGGTCGAGTTTAACACCTTGTTCGAAAAGAGCAAATACAAAGTTTTTGCCGTTATGAGCAACGATTCCAAAGAAGCCGGTGCTTTCCAACCATTGGTTCCTTATATTGAAACCGACGAAGACTTCTTAACCTACATCCGAGAACTTCGTTTGCGTTCTTGGTATAACTATTCTTCCATTGAAGTGAATGCCACCGATGACATTCTCATTCTCTACACGTGCTCCAACACCTATCAAACCACCATGGGCAAATCCGGTCGTACCATTGTCGCTTGTCGCAAGATTCGTCCGGGTGAATCGGAAGAGGTGGACACTTCTACTATTACCGAAAATCGTGACAAATTAATGCCAAAAGTTTGGTATGTCAACAAAAAACTGGATTTACCCGATTACTATACGCAACAACAAGCAGGATAACTTTATGAATCAAGAAATCATTTTAATCAAAAACGGAGAACTGGCATTAAAAGGCCTCAACCGTAGCACCTTCGAGGTGGCTCTCGTCAAAAACCTTCGCCGTGCCATCGCTCCGTTCGGAAAATTTGATATTCAAAAGTCCCAATCCACCGTCTTTATTTTTCCAAAAGAGGATTCCATCGACTTAGACGAAGTATGCAATCGTGTATCCAAAGTCTTTGGCTTGGCCGCATTTTCTAGGGCCCTAATGGTGGAAAAGGACATGGACGCTATCAAATCCGCTACAGTCGACTACTTTAAAGAAGCTTTGCAAAACGCCAAAACCTTTAAAGTGGAAAGCAAGCGGGCGGATAAGACATTTTCAAAAAAATCTCCTGAGATTAGTGCCGAAGTGGGTGAACATCTTTTACAAAATTTCCCCCATCTGACGGTAGATGTCCACAATCCCGATGTTTTAGTGTATGTGGAAATCCGTGATTTTGGTGCCTACATTCACTCTCAACAACTGCCCGGTGCCGGCGGTATGCCGGTGGGAACTGGTGGGAAATGTGCCATCTTAATCTCCGGTGGTATTGATTCGCCAGTAGCAGCCTATATGATGGCCAAACGAGGCATTAAACTAACTGCCATTCACTTTGCTTCGCCCCCCTATACCAGTGAACGAGCCGAACAAAAAGTGGCAACCCTCATTCAAAAAGTATCGGAATATGCCGGACGCATCGAAATGCTTGTGGTTCCTTTTACCCATATTCAGGAAGAAATCCGTCAAAACTGCCCCGAGGATTTATTCACCCTCATCATGCGTCGTTTTATGATGCGTGTTTCCTGCAAACTAGCAAAAGAGCGTGACCTTGGAGCTCTTATTACGGGCGAAAGTGTAGGACAAGTGGCCAGCCAAACCATTCCGGCTATTACCTGTACCGAAGCCGTATGCGATTTACCTGTTTTCCGTCCGCTCATCGGAATGAACAAAGAAGAAATTATTCGCATTTCCCGGAAAATCGATACCTTTAAAACTTCCATTGAGCCCTATGAAGATTGCTGTACGGTCTTTACCCCCAAACATCCTCGAACCCGTCCGAAAGTGGAACAATTAGAAAAAGCAGAAGAAGCTTTACCGGTAGAAGAACTGGTCAAAGAAGCGGTGGAAGGCACCAAGCTTCATCATTTCTTCTAAAACATAGAAAGTAGGCAACACTATGGCAAAAATTCAGCACATGATTCACACCTTTGGCCTTTCCGAATCGGAAGTAGCCGAACGAATCGCCGAATTATTAATGTCAAAAAACCCAACGGTAGATACCCAGCCAGACCATGGTGGGGTTTCTATCATTGTTACCGCCGATAGCTTTAATGACGACGATGCAGAAATTCTCTGCAAACCCATTATGGATACCGCTATCGATTGTCTTGGTACCTTTGTTAGTAGCATTGACGAAAGTATCGAAGAAAACGTGGTGCATTCTCTAGCCAACAACCATATGCAAATTGCTTTAGCAGAATCTTGTACCGCCGGTAAACTGGCCAGCCGCATCACCGAAGTCCCCGGGGCCTCGCAAGTCTTTGAATGCGGTATTGTCAGTTATTCCCACGAAGTCAAACACTCCTTACTCGGTGTTAAAAAAGAACTCTTAGAAGAAAAGGGTGCAGTTTGCGCAGAAGTTGCCTCTGCCATGGCAAACGGTGCTCGTCTTTTAGGAAACGCCGCCATTGGTGTAGCCATCACTGGTGTGGCCGGTCCGGAACCCAGCGATGGACAACCAGTTGGCACCGTCTATTTAGCCTTAGCCGATTCCCGTCGTGTGTGGGTTCGTAAAATTGAAGAACCTCACAAATCCCGCGAAGAAATCCGTGAAGCCGCGGTTTTTGCCGCCCTGGATTTAACCCGTCGGTATTTGGAAGCTCTCCCCGGTATGATGGCCGGATCTCAACCACTAGAAAAACACGGTCCAGAAAAGATTATTACCCCCTCCGAAGTCAAAAAGCAAACCTTTGGAGACAAAGTGCTTGTTACCCGTGCTCATGGCAAAGCGGAACTCATCCGCCGCCTTACCATTTGGTTATTAATCTTAGTCCTTTTAGCAATAAGTGGGCTAGCAATATATTACTTCTACTATCGTTCCATCCAAAACGAACAAATCTATGAAGATCTAGAGCAAGCTTACAACGCTCCTGCTTCCGTCTCTTCTGTAGACACCTCCCATTATCCCAAAGATATGCTTAGCCGGTTCTATGCTCTCTACGATCGTAACGTGGATATCGGTGGATGGATTTCCATTGACGATACCAAGATTAGTTACCCGGTTATGACCAATGCCCAAGGCAATTATTATGCCAGCCATGACTTTGATAAGTCGAAATCCAGTTATGGTGTTCCCTACTTCTCTACCTCCACCAAAGTCCTCAGCAAGAGCAACCAAAACAACACCATTCCAAACTACACCATTTTGGGCAATCGTACCGACGATGGACAAATGCTCTCCTCTGTTTGTGATTACCGCGATAAAGGATTCTTCTTACAACATCAATTCTTAACCATGAACACCATTTACGAAGCTGCCCGTTGGCAGGTTTGCGGTGTCATGATTATCGACTCTGCCGATAACAACAAAGAATTTGATTACACCAAGAACACCTTCAAAAACAAGGAAGAGCGCAAAC
>JAGCZP010000099.1 GCA_017959985.1 Clostridia bacterium
GCCACTGATACCACTCTCCTGCCCTTGCACATCGGTCTGTGCTTCTACTTTTGTTTCGGCTTTTTTAGGTTGCGGTTTTTCCGGCTGATGCGGAGCGGCAAATGTGGCGGTGGAGAAAAGAAGGATGAAGGAAAAAAGGAAGGGTTTCATAGGAAGTATATTTATTCGTTTGGGTCTATACTTAAAAGATAATCTAATTTTGTGGTTTCACGAAAACGGCATTACAGTTCGCAGATTCGTTCTAAATGTACCAACTGTGACGGTGTGAATGCAATACCTTCTCGCATTCCATCAGCGAGTTAAGTACTCTATTATCAACAGATTGCATAGATTATCTCTATAAATTTCATTGCAAAATTACGAAATGTTTTTGACAAAAAGTACGGGGGCGGAAAATAGACAGATAGCACCACATAAAGAAACATTCCAGTCACAGTGAAACCGGCAATCTTCCAATTGCGCTGTCTCCTATCAAACTCCTCCGGTGTTATTTTTTTTTTCACTTTATCCCATGCCCATCGGTTTCCCATTGTTCCTAAATAAAATGGCATAAACCAGTGGATTATAGGCACAAAACAGAACCAAGCCAAGCCAACAGAATTGCCCATCCCCCATAACCAATTCAGTAAAAAAGCCCCCCAGTTCCATTGATCAATACACAGGGGTTCGGTTTGTTGTCCTTGACAAAATTGTTTTTTATCTCGTGAAATATCAACTATTCTTGATTCCGTTTGTATCACCATATCACAATCTTTACACTCTTTTTCATCGTAATCTATGGTAGCGTTATGATATTCGCAATAATCAATTGTTGTCTCAGGTTTTACATCCTGCACCCCATGGCTGATGCCCCAAGATTATCTGGAGTAACATTTTGTGAAACAACACTTTTTAAAGAAAAATGTTTACATTTTTCGCATTGATTTGTTCTGGGCATAAATTATTACTGTTTTTCTTCTCGATTATGTTTTACGGTAATATAGAAACAACACATTGCTACCCCCGCCACTATCATATCCACCACGTTCCACAATGTTCTTCCTAAGGCGATTTTGAAGAACGGCTGGAATAGAATGGCGATGGCTATCCATACGATTCCCATGAAGCCCCTCTCCTCTTTAAACTCCATGTAGGCAAAATAAACGCCCAAAACCATTGTAATAAACCGCACAAACATATAGTAGCCGTACGGCATATGGAAGAGGCACAGGAGAAGGAAGAGAGCTAAGATGGGAAGGAAGTACAACTCTATCTTTTTCATAAGCAGACTACCATACATTAACATAAGATCCGGACACATCGAGTTTTCCTCCTTCAACATTAACATCAACGGTATTATCAACATCTACACTCCCGCTAACATCGGCATCAATATAACCACCTACGACACGGACTTTTTGCACACGCTCAAACCCAACTGATGAAATGAGGCTAAAATTCTGCATAACAATTATCCAAACGCCAATTCCAATGATAACAATCCATGCTTGTGTATTAGAAAAGAATCGTTTTATTGCTTCTAATGCGATTGACATTTTTTCTTTCATGATTTAATATCTTTTATATGATGGATATGTATGATAACCGCTTGATGAGATATAGAACGACGAACTAAAATGGCTACCGTCAAGGTGTTCGGTGCCAGCAAATGGTCTTACTCCGTTGCCAACAAATGCAGCCACACGATAATTACCATTACCGATCCTAACGCTTCGGGTTGCGCCAGGAGCTATA
>JAGCZP010000100.1 GCA_017959985.1 Clostridia bacterium
TTCTCCGTTGAAATATGCTTGTACTGCTTGTACTCTTAATTCCTTACTGTATTTCTTGTTCTTCCTACTTGACATAAATAACCCCCATAGTGTAGCCTTGAAATCTTTTTGTTTTTTCAAGTGTCTACTCTATGGGGATTAAATCAGGAAGTCCGTCTACAGCTGGCTTATTTTGATTCTTTTTAAAAAGAGAGGTTGGCGTTGATTAACTGAATGTAATCGTTATCCCCTTCGCTATAGCTATCAAAGGTTCCGACAACGGTAATATCAGCTCCCACAGCAGGATAATCATCTGGATAGGTGTGATCACCATCCCACACAAATTCAATGCCCTGTGCGCAACACTGGGTCGCATCTTTAATGATGCAAGCATAGTAGTTGCGGGTAGGACCTTCGGACATGGCGAAGGCTCCAGACATTTTCACCTTTTTCCCGCTATACTCGCTGGGGTTTTGTATCATATTGAGAACTTCTGAATAGACCATGGTTGAGGAGAGGGTGGTTAAGTCTACATCTGCCTTCGCGTCCCCATTTGGAACGGTGATTGAGACAGGAGCGGTGGTTTTGGTCGTTTCAGCCTTGGCTGTGGTAGTGCCAGCGTTTGCTAATACATCCGAGACACTATTCTGTTTTGCAGCATTTAACATTTGTTGCATTTCGCTTTGCTCTCCACAAGAACAAAGAAGAAGGCTTAAAATGATGAGAAGGATTACAAAAAGGCTTTTTCTCATGCTTTCTTTCCTACTAACACGTTTCCCACGATAGAAAAGAGGATAAAGACAAGAATATCGACCGCCACGATGGTGGAACCAACGGGCGTGCCTGCCAATATAGAAACGAGCATTCCCAGTAAGGTGCAAAGAATGGATAAGATGGCGGAACAAATGGTAACGCTCTTAAAGCTTTTTAATACTCGCATAGAGGAAAGGGCAGGGAAGATAACGAGCGCAGAGATTAAGAGAGATCCAACTAAGTTCATGGCTAAAACGATGATGACCGCAATGACTACAGCAATAAGGAGGTTGTAGAGTCCTGTTTTTTGCCCAGTGGCTTTGGAAAAACTTTCGTCGAAGGTGACCGAGAAGATGCGGTTATAAAAGAGGACGAAGAATAGGATGACGGCCACACTAAGACCGACACTCATCCACACTTCAAAAGCAGTTAAGGTAAGAATGGAGGTGGAACCAAATAAGGTGGTGCAGACATCTCCGGAGATGTTTGAAGAGGCGGAGAAAACATTCATGAGCAAATAACCGATGGCAAGAGAGCCCACCGAAATCATGGCGATGGCAGCATCGCCTTTAATTTTGGCGTTTTGTCCGGTGCGCAGTAGTAAGATGGCACAAAGCACTGTTACCAGTAAGGTTACTGGCATGTCATTTGTTAGTTTCATAACCGCCGCAATGGCCATGGCGCCAAAGGCAACGTGAGACAACCCATCTCCAATAAAGGAGTAGCGTTTTAATACGAGAGTTACACCTAAGAGGGAGGAACACAGAGCGATAAGCACGCCGACAATTAAGGCATATTGTACAAAGGAATAGCCAAGATAATTTGAAAGGGTCGAAAGCCAGTTAGCCATTGTGCTCACCTGCTTTCACGTAGTCTTCTTTGGTGCCAAAGAAGATTTTTTGTCCCACATCCAAAATGTGAGATGCATATTGAAGCGCACGGGAGGTGTCGTGAGAAATCATTAAAATGGTAATGCCGTCATCGTTTAAGGATTTGATGAGGGCATACATTTCTTCTGTGACTTTAGGATCCAAACCAGAAACAGGTTCGTCTAAAAGGAGCATGTTTTGGGTAGCACACAAAGCTCTAGCCAAAAGATCCCGTTGTTGCTGACCACCGGACAATTCACGATAGCAGCGATTTTTTAGATTTTCTAATCCCATGCGGTTAATGTTTTCCAAAGCAAGTGTTTTATCGTTTTTGTTATAAAAAGGACGCAGTCCCATATGGCTTTGACACCCCGAGAGCACCACTTCCCACACACTGGCAGGAAAGTCTTTTTGTACGTCGCTTTGCTGGGGCAAATAGCCGATGCATTGTTTAATGGAATCGTCTTTTTGAATAGTACCAGAAACGGGAGGGAGCAACCCTAAAAGGGTTTTCATCAGCGTGGTTTTGCCACTACCGTTTTCGCCCACAATGCATAGGTAATCGCCTGGATTGATGGTAAAGGTCAAACCAGATAACACATCTTTGTGGTCGTAGCCAACGGCTAGGTTTTCACATTGAATGAGAGACACGCTGCATCCTCCTTTCTGTTTTTCGTCGCGGGTACTAGTATACCGATTAATTGATAAAAGTGCAAATCTTTTTTAATTTTGCAAAGCTTTTTCTAATATTTTTTTATTATCACTCATAGCGCCTAGATAGGTAACACCTTTTTGCACATCTTTTGCGGTAACCGATTGTAAGGAATCCAGTGAGAGAATCCCTTGGTTTTTGAGTTTGGTATTTTCTTTGATGGTTTTCGCGATGGATCCGTCAGAGCTTTCGATTTTTAAGATGTAGCGCAAAGCGTTTTCATCTACTTTGTTGGCTAAGAACACCACGGTGTCAAAACTAGCTTCGCTTTCGGCAGAACAGCCGATAAAGGCAGCAAAGTACGTTAGTCCATAGTCGTCCGTAAGATACCGAAATGGGAAACGGTCGCCAAATACCAACGTTTTCGTGTTGGCGGATTTTACCATTTCTTCGTATTCGGCATCCAGCTGGTTGATTTTGGCAAGATAGAAAGTGGTGTTTTTTGTGTAAATGTCTTTGTGCTCAGGGTCGAGGGTGCAGAGCTTGTCACAAATGGCTTGGCTACAAATAGCGGCATTCTTTAAGGAAAGCCAAATGTGTTCATCGTATTCGGGACCCTCTTCTTCCTCTTCTTCTTCACCTTGCATTCCTTCCACTAGCTCTTCTTCTTTGACGTTGTCTGCGAGCACTTCCATTAAGTCAATAACGACCATGTTTTGGTTGTTCTTTTCTTTTAAAGCGTCTTGCACCCATTTGTCCGATTCTCCCCCCACATAGATAAAGACGTCACAATCGGAAATATCTACAATGTCTTGGACGGTGGGTTGGAAGGAGTGCAAATCTACACCGGTATCGAGAAGCATACGAAGTTGGGCATCGGTACCCGAGACGATGTTTTGGGTCCAGTCATATAATGGGAAAATGGTGGTAATGATGGACAAGGTTTTGGTTTCGTTTTGGTTTTGGTTTGTGCTTGTGCATCCACATAAAAGCGCACAAAGTAATACCACGCAAAGGGCGGTAGCCATACATTTTTTCATAAAATTTCCTCCAAATATTAAAAGGCAAAAACAAATGTTGCATTATTTTGCCTGTTTCTCAATTTTTACGCAGAACAGTTAAAAGTGTATTCTGAAAAGTGCACGATTATACAGTGTTTTTTCTTAGAATATTCAA
>JAGCZP010000101.1 GCA_017959985.1 Clostridia bacterium
ACCAATATTTCTAACCCACTCATTTACCAAGTGAAAAACGAAATGCAAGGTTTCAAAAACTTCGGTCCTGCTACCGCCATTATGTGGGTGTATTTCGTGATTATCGCTGTGGTCTTAGGGGTCGCATTTTTACTAACTTCGAAGAGGGTGTTTTACAATGAATGATACAGTAACTGCAAAACGCCCCTTCTTGGGCGGATCCTACAAACGCAAACAAATGCTAGGGAGTATTGTGGGCTTTTTGTTCCGTTTTGCCTTCGTTATTGGTGCTTGCTTCTTAATTTTGCAACCACTACTGACTAAGGTTTCCATCAGCTTTATGAGCGTTAAGGATGTTTACGATCAAACCGTTAAAGTAATCCCGAAAGAGTTTACCTTATCCAACTATTCGGACGCGGTGGTTATTACCCGTTTCTGGGGAAACCTTGCCCGTACATTTGTGCTGTGCATGATTATCTCTCTTACCCAGACATTCTCTTGCACATTGGTAGGTTATGGCTTTGCTCGGTTTAAGTTTAAGGGAAGCGGATTGTTATTTGTTCTCGTTATCATCTGCATGGTGGTACCGGTGCAAGTTATCTTGATTCCACAATACTTAAACTTCAACATGTTCGGCTTAGTCGGTGGGTATTGGCCATTCTTCTGCTTAGGCCTTACCGCAACGGGTGCCCGTTGTGGCTTGTACATTTATCTTGTTAGACAGTTCTTCCGTGGTATTCCTAGGGAGGTGGATGAGGCAGCCGCTATTGATGGTGCCGGTCCGTTTAAAACGTTCTTCCTTATTATGCTACGTAGTGCTTTGTCCATTATGGTAACCGTGTTCTTGTTCTCCTTTGTGTGGCAATGGGGTGAAAACAGCTATACCTTCATCTTCTATGCGCCTGATACGTTAGCGAAGATGCTTGGTAGTATTGCCTATGCCTTTGCACAAAAACAAACAGCCGGTACGGTTTCGGTGGTTTCGGCTGCTGACCAAATGGCTTTCCAAAACATTGTTACCGCAACAACAACTTTAATGTGTATTATTCCACTTCTCGTTTTATATCTCTTCTCTCAACGGTTCTTTATTCAATCCATTGAGCGTACAGGTATCGTGGGATAACCGCACTTTGGCGATTCGCGCCCCCGAAAATTGAGGGCGTTGTTGTCGCGTAAAAAAAGCAGGTGATTAGAATAGACACAAATCTTTTTGAAAAACTGAATACGTTGTCAACGTATTATCATGATATGAAAGCCGGTAAATACGATGACTTTGCGATTCCCGGAGCTTGTTGGTTTGTGGATAAACGAAACATTTTATCCCTGCCACGTGACGATGGGGAAAACCGGTACGTTTACGGCAATGACGGCTTTAACTTCTGGGCGTATACCTCCGGCTATATGCATTGTAACGATGGTGCCTTTAGTCCGTTTCTCTATAGTGGGGAAGGGACAGAGCCGAAATGCGCATGGTTTGTTGGTGTCGAGACTGCGGAAGGTCTAAAGACGTTTCCGTTGCTCGCAGCGCCTAAAGCCAACGATGATGTGGTTCGCTACACCGTCTTTAATTCCTCTTGCGTAACTTACATTGCGGAAGCGTATGGGATGCGTTTTTCGGTACGGGTATTTACCACCGCCGACAGACGGATGCTATTTACCGTCTCTTCGGAGAATTTGTCTAGTGAAAAGAAAAAATTCTTCTTTATGGATTATTTATGCCCCCACTTAGAGCATACCCAAGGCGAGTGTGGGGAAACCCGTTGGTTTAAAAAAATCAATGTGGGAAAAGCGAAAGGCAGTGCCTTACCTCCTTTTGAAGTGGAGATTAAGGTTATGGTCAGTCGTACCAAACAAGTGAGCAATTTTGCCGCATTGTCTCGTTCTTTTGAAATTGAAGGAGGCACGCTTCTAAGCCATGAAGAAAACACTTCCCGTTTTCAAGTGGTGGGCGGTGTTCACGGCAGTTTACATAGTTTTTATGAAACCTTTACCGGTCATTGGGACAATCCGAAACAAGTGACTGTGTTTAACGATGTGGCGGTGTGTGCCGATAGCGTATGGGTGGAGTTGGATTCAAACGGCAAATGCCGGATGGATATGCAACTGACCTATTCTCTTCGTAACACGGATACAGCTCCTCTCGCTAAATTAGTAGAGGATCAAATTACTGCCAGTCGTGTGGATGGGCTACTCAGCGAAATTGATGCGGACCAATCCACAAGACACGAAGATTTTCAACTGAAATTTGAAAGTCTTCGTATGGATAACCTGACGGAAGGTAAACTCAATCGTTTCTTTGAACATTTGAAGAAACAAATTGAGTTTTGCGCCATGCTCAAAGGCTATGCCCAAACGGGAGCGGGTTCTTTAATTGGTATTCGCGATGTTATGCAAGCTTTAGAAGCGTATCTTGTGTGGCGCCCAGAGGATAGCCGGAAAAAGATTTTGGAAGCCATTTCCTTTACCGATCCTTCTGGTCGTTGCCCACGGCAATATTCTCTTCCTGCCTATGAAGGGGATATTCCCCGTATGGACGTGCGTCCCTTTATAGACCAAGGGGTGTGGGTTATCTCCACCATTGTGACCTATCTTAAATACACAGGGGATTTCTCTATCCTAGACGAAGTCTGTGGATATTATGAGATTGTCAATAAGAATCCGGGTGCACCATTGACCGGATTTGATCTCATTCGTTTGAGTGAGGAAAAAGACACGGTCTTAGACCATATGCGCCGCATTTTGGAATATCTCATTCGTCAAATTGATGAAGAGACTGGGTGTGTCCGTGTGCTTTTTGGTGACTGGAATGACGCCCTAGATGGTTTGGGTGTTAGCAAAGATCCTCAAAAGGAATACGGCACCGGTGTATCGGTAATGGCCTGTTCCCAAGTTTGGCAAAATCTAAACGAGATGGTGGAACTGCTCTCTCGTGTGGATAAGGTAAAATATGGGGAAGACATTGCCCGGTATCAAGCCATCGCCGATAAGATGGAGAAAGGACTCCATACCTTCGGTGTGCAAACCAATGAGAAAGGTGTTAAACGGGTTACCCATGGTTGGGGTGACCAGCGTAGCTATTACGTAGGAAGCTTTTGTGATCCAGATGGGCTGGACCGCATTAGTTCCACGTCTCTCGCTTTTTGGGTCTTGACCGGACTGTTAAAGAAAAGTCAAGACGATCAAATGCGTTGGCAAATCCGAGACGATTTAATGTCTCTGGATACAAAATATGGTTTATTAACCTTTAGCCATGCCTTTGCCGAAGACGTGCAAGGGGTGGGCCGAATTAATAAATTACCAGCGGGCACTGCCGAAAATGGGGCGGTGTATGTCCATGCGTCTATGTTTGCCATTATGGCCTTGTTCCGTATGGGTTTTGCAGAAGAAGCATGGAAAGAGTTGGAAAAAGCTTTGCCGGTGTCGCATAAGAATACCTCTTTGAGTCCTTTCGTTATGCCCAATTCCTATGGGTATAATCCGGAGCTCAACATTGACGGGGATTCGATGAACGACTGGCAAACCGGTAGTTCCAATGTTACCGTAAAAGTCTTTGTACGGGATGTGCTAGGAGTATGCCCGGAATACGATGGGGTATGGATTCAACCAGCCGCTAGTGGTCCTTACGAAGAAGTTTCCGGTAAAGTGGTGTTGCATGGGAAAACGATTGAACTGTCTTGCCGGAAAATGGCAGGATTAGAAGATGCTCGTTTCTTTGTTAATGGCAAGGAACAAAAGGGTCAGTGGAACGAGACCTTGCAAACCTGGAGTTTATGGATTCCCAAAGAAGAAATCGCTTCTTTGAGAGAAATTATTGTGGAACAACCAACAAAAGGATAAAAAACCGAGTAATCGGGGGAGAAATTATGGTTTCAGCAAAACCACATCTTTCCGGAGATGTGAATGGCAAGAAGTCACCAATTGGAACTTGGTGGTGGAACTTGCATGGAATTTACGAGACAGTGGACGACCTCACACCGGATGCGGCTATGCAGATGCTCGTCAGCAACAATGTCTCGGAAATCTATTTAGATGTTAGTGGTATGTACTCTGATGGAGAGATGGATGGCGATCCCAAAGCAGCTAGCTTTGCGGATGTACGTACCTTTATCCGCCGATGCCGTCAATACCAGATTCATGTATCGGCTTTGACAGGGGCTTCCCGTGATACCGTAAAAAAATGGATTAACCCGGATTTGGGCTATCAAGAAGCTCGTGAGTTTTTTGACAAAATCGAGTTTTACAATTTAACATCCGATCCGGAGGAACGGTTTACAGGAATCCATTTGGATGTGGAGCCTCACAGTGTCTCTGACTTTGTAGATAATCGGCAGTTTTATTTGGATCAATATGCCAAAATGATGGAATATTTTGCTCGTCGTGCTCATAACAATGGGCTTTCCTACGAGACGGATGTTTGTGGAAATCTCTTAGAAGACGATATCGTATGTGTCGATGGGAAAGAGGAGCGATTATTGGATGTTTTATTCGCTTCTTGTGATACCGTGGTGGTTATGGCCTATCGTCATGATGCTAAACGGCAGATGCAATTTGGTACCGAGCGGTATATCCCGTATGCGGAAAAACATGGTACACGGCTGATGGTGGGGTGTGAAACCTTACCACCTTGTGACGATTTAACCATTGATGATATTCCACCGAGCATCACCTATTACACCATCGGTTGGGAGAAAATGGTGGAGGAAGTTACCAAACTTCAAAAGCTACTTCAGAAGTCTGGAGCGCCCGATTTGGGGGTCTCGGTTCACCACGTGCATTCCTGGCACAAACTTCCTAATTTTTAAACAGTATATAGTTAAATTGTTTAAAAAAGTTAAAAAAAATAGAGGTTTTTCGTGAAATTTTCTTGACAACCTTCTATTTTTATGGTATTACAAAGTCGACGAAGTGCCTAAATTTGTCCTATTTTTACCCTTTTTTATGAAGAAAAGGGGCAAAAATGGGGCTATCTTGTCGACTCTAATTCTTACAAAAGGACGGTAAAAACCAATGAAAAGAACCCTAGCGATTGTAACATGTATCTTGTTGGTAGCATCCTTAGCGGCTGTACCTACAAGCGCTGTTTCGCGTAAGTACAATAGTCCTCTTTCTCAATACACTACCCAGGACGCTGTAAAGGGACAAGCCGGAACCATTCTTTATGAGACTTTCGATTCGGCAAAAGATGCGAACGCAACTGGTTTCTTTGCTACTTATGAAGAAGAGGTTAAGCACAAAGGTGAACCTGATGAAATTGAATACCGCATTCCTACTTGTAATGTAAAAATTTCTACTGAAAAAGCACACTCTGGTAAGAGTTCTTTGAAAGTGTATAATCGGAAAGCGGTTAATAGAACGGATAACGGAGAGCATACGTTCATTTGCACAAACCTCTATTATAAATTAGATACACAAGCCTATGCATCTCAAAAATTTACCGATGGAAATGGGAAAGCCAGTAAAGCCTACAAGTTTGATTATGGTAAGAACATCGCAAAAGTTGATTTAGGCAAAAAGATTACGGCAAATTACAAAGGTGATAAGGCCTCTCGTGATGGCAAAGCTACT
>JAGCZP010000102.1 GCA_017959985.1 Clostridia bacterium
AAACAAGGAAGAGCGCAAACAGTTCTTAGAAGAACTGAAGAATCGTTCTATTTTCAATCTAACCACCAATCTTTCGGTTAACGATTCTCTCCTATTTATATCTGTTGACTATCAAGAAAAAGATGATTTTGAGACCGAGCGCGTCGTTGTCATTGCTAAGAAACTGGAAAACAGTGCCGACGAAAAAGCCATCAAGGAATTATCCAATAATCCGAATGTCATCTACCCATTCGCTTTGAGTGGTACCATCCCCACCTACACCACAACCACCACCAAAACCCATAAACAAGTCACCACAACCACCACCAAGAAAACCACACAAAACTACGTGGTGAAACGGACCACCAAGCGTCCAACACAAAAACCAACCACCAAACCGGTGATTGTTACCAGTCCTACCACCATACAAACCACTGCCCCACCAGAAGAGGTGACAACCACCGAAACACAAGAGGATACCACCACGACCGCTCAAGAACCAGAAGAAAATTTCAACTCGTAATTGACATCACACGTAATCCTTTTTATAATAGGAACGTTGCAGTTTACACTGCATACGTGGAGAAGTACCCAAGTGGTTGAAGGGTCCGCACTCGAAATGCGGTAGGTCGGGAATTCCCCGGCGCAGGAGTTCAAATCTCCTCTTCTCCGCCAAAAGAGGATTACAGATTCATTCTGTAATCCTCTTTCTTTAAATCAGGAAATGGAGAAAGAAATTATGCTTAAAAACGCAGAAGCTTTGCTAAAAGAAATGGAAAGCCAACAAATTCCCTGCGGTGGTGTTCAAGAAGCCGAAGGGCGTACCATTGTCAATTGCAATGTCAGTGGCAAACACGGCAACTATAACGTCATTTTCATTTTCAATAATGAACACGATGTGGAAATTGCTGCCATGCGTCTTGCCGTCTGTCCTCCCGAAAAACGAGAGAAACTTCTCCCCATTATCAACGATTTTAACGCCTTACAACGCTGGGGAAAACTTGTTATCATGCCGGACGGACTGGTCAATATGCGTGTAGATGCCGTGATTACGGAAGAATCTGCCGGTGGCATTTGTATCGAACTTTTCTTACATATTACTCGTATGGTGGACGATATTCATCCCAAAATCAATACGGTTATTTGGAGCGAATCATGAGGGTTTTGACGATTCAAAAGCCAAAACACTTTCTAGAAAAATGTGCCCTATTACTTGCCTACTTTGGGATCGTTTGTGTGTATAACATCTTTCATATCCCTTGCATTTGGCAGTACCTGTTTCACATTCCCTGTCCTGGGTGCGGTATGACAACCGCTTGGCGGCATGTTGCCACCTTCGATATTCCCGGTGCCTTTTCTTCCCATATGGTTTTTTGGTGCGTTCCGCTCTTGCTTCTTTATTACTTCTTTGATGGCACAATCTTCGGGAAAAAATGGGATCGCCTTGTTTTCATTGTTTTAGGACTTTTCTTTCTCATCAACTGGGTTTATCATCTTTTTCTTCGTTTTTCCTAATTTTTCACCACTTTTATTGACAAAAAAGGGCTCATTTGGTATATTGTAAGTACTATAAAAACCTTTGGGGGGTAACAATATGTTCTGTAAAAATTGTGGTACACAATTAAATGAAGGTCAAGCTGTTTGCTTGAACTGTGGTGTCAAAGCCGGTGAAGGTTCTACCTACTGTGCAAACTGCGGAAATGCTTTAAATCCTGGTGCTTCCGTTTGCATGAATTGTGGTGTTGCTGTCGAAGGCGCTGGTGCTGCTGGCGGAAAACAAAACAATCTCAATGGTCAAGATAAAACCATGATGATCATCATGTGCATCTTGCTCGGTGGAATCGGAATCCACAACTTCATGATGGGTGAAACCAAAAAAGGTATTTTCAAAATCATCATGTGCCTCTGCTGTGGTATCGGTTATATCTTTGCAATCATTGACTTAGTCAAGATTTGCACCGATTCTTATGTTGCCGACCCAAATGCTCTTATCTAAGTAAAAACTTAAAACGGCATGGACGAAAGTTCATGCCGTTTTTCATTGCAAAATTATTATATTTATTTTATTAAATATATAGTTTTTTTAGAGAATTTGTGATATACTACTATACGATAATGGGTTGATATGCAAAGGAGTATTTCGCATGGATTTAGCATTAAAAAAACAATTACTGCTGGATGCCGCAAAAATCCGCATTCACATAATTGAAGGCACCTATCGTGCAAAGAGTGGACACCCCGGTGGATCTCTCTCCATTGCCGACACCATTGCCTATATGTATCGTTGTCTATTACGTATAGACCCGAAAAATCCCAATTGGGAAGATAGAGACCGCGTGGTGCTTTCTAAAGGACATACCGCTCCTGCTTTGTACGGAGCTCTCGCCATTCACGGTTATTTTCCAGAAAAAGAAATCCTAAACCTCCGTCAAATCGGCTCCATTTTACAAGGTCACCCAGATATGATGACCACCCCCGGTGTAGATATGTCCACCGGTTCCCTAGGACAAGGGGTTTCCGCAGCTTGCGGAATGGCTCTTGCCGCAAAACTTGATCAAAAAGACTACCAAGTCTATTCCATCCTTGGCGATGGGGAGATTGAAGAAGGACAGGTTTGGGAAGCCGCTATGTTTGCTTCTCACAAGAGTCTAGATAACTTGTGCTTCATTATTGATAACAACAACTTGCAAATCGATGGGCAGTTAGACGAAGTCAACTCCCCCTACCCCATTAAAGAGAAATTCGAAGCCTTCGGCTTCACGGTATTTGAAGCGGATGGCCACGATTTTGATTCGTTAGAAACCGCCTTTACGGCCATCAAAGCTTCCCACGGAAAACCCACTGCTCTTGTTATTAAATCCGTAAAAGGAAAAGGCGTATCCTTTATGGAAAATGACGCTAGCTGGCATGGAAAAGCCTGTAACGCAGAAGAATATGAACAAGCCATGGCCGAACTTCGTGCCAATCTTGTCCGTATTACAAAGGAGGGTTAACCATGGCAGAACTAATCAAAAAAGCAACACGCGAAGGCTACGGAGATGCCCTCGTGGAACTGGGAAAAGATCACGACGACATTATTGTAATGGATGCCGACTTAGCCGGTGCAACCCGTACCGGCACCTTCAAAAAAGTGTTTCCGGATCGTTTCTTCAACGCCGGGATTGCGGAAGGAAATATGATTGGTGTGGCTGCTGGTTTGGCGGCTTGCAACAAAACCGTTTTTGCTTCCTCGTTTGCTATGTTTGCTTCCGGACGTGCTTTTGAACAAATTCGTAACTCGGTTGCCCACCCAAAACTCAATGTCAAAATTGCCGCTTCTCATGGCGGTATTTCAGTCGGTGAAGATGGGGCTACGCACCAATGCATTGAAGACTTGGCCATTATGCGTGCCATTCCCAATATGGTTGTCTTAAACCCCGCCGATTATTACGAAACCAAAAAAGCGG
>JAGCZP010000103.1 GCA_017959985.1 Clostridia bacterium
TAAGAAGGGTTCTTGAATTTTATCAGGGTGAGTGCAGATTCCGGTTGCTGGTCTGCGGGTTGGTTATCACAACTGATGAAAGTAACCATTACGGCTATAACGATTACTGCTAAAAATGACTTTTTCATGATTGTTCGTATTTGGGGTTAGACATCATTGTTTCTTTATTTAGCAATCTGCGTTTCCAGTTCCTGAATCCGCAGATTCCCCTTGACATTTCCCTCATTATCTATGCCGACATATATCGTACCGCCACTCGTATTGGCAAAAGCGCAAAAATTTTCGCTTTTTCTGGTTAATATTAGGGAATCATTATTTTGCTCCGCTTAATATAGTATTAATTCTCTTCATGTTTTCGTAATTTTAGGTTGGTATAATTGGGGTAAATCTGAGATATTTCATTGCCCATCCAGAATTTTCTTATTATTAAAAATCCTTCATTATCAACATACATATATTCTTCGGAAATATAATCGGATGGATTATATGGCCGTTGCATGCTCTCTAGTTCCTCTATAATCCAACATCGTTCTAATTCAACAATACTGTCTCGAAGTACCTTATAGTGACATTGATAGTGTTCTTCTTTCGTATCACATTGTATAGCCTTAATCGAATCAGAGGTTATAACAAATAAATCTGGAATAACACACTCCTCGCATAAGAATGGCTCCCAAACACCTTCAAAGGCTTTAGTCGGCTCATTTTTGTTGCATGCTGAAAGAATTACAGAGATTGTTGCAAAAATAAAAAGTTTTGTTTTCATAAACTAAAAATTTAATAGTTAGTATTATTTGACGGTGCAAAGGTACAACAAATATTTGAAATATGCAAATAAATGCTAATAAAAATGTTTGAAGAATGTTTGAAAAATGCATTTCCCGACTATCCTCTTTCATTTTATTTCTATGCCGGTGAGGGTGTAGGTGTGGCCGTTACGCTCGTTGAGGACAACTCTTTTGATGCCGTAATATCCGTTACTTTTTTGCTGTACTTTTCGAGTTCTCCATCGTCAATCACTTTGTTGATAGCCTTTTCAATGTCATCCATCGTCATCTCTTTGCGGGATTTATGGGTTATCTTTTCCAAAGAGCGTATTCCAAAAAATCGAATATCTTTATATAAATCTTGCGTTGTGGCGTATCCCCGAATCGGCAGGTCAAGCGCGCAAATGAGTATATGTTTTCTTAAAATTCTGCTTTGCCGGTGAGTTGGGCATAGAGTTCAAGACCTTTGGCTGTGAGGCGATAGGCTTGCTCGGGTTTGTGGGGTACGGCTGTGTACGCAAAGTCTATCAGACCGCGCTCCCAAGTCGGTTTCATATAGTTGTAGGAAAAAACGCGACGACTTGTTTGCTTCAAACCCAAATCTGCCATCAATTGTCGTCGCGGCAACACTTTCTTACCCAGCACGAGAACCAGTTTCGCCACACGATCATCCACATCTTTTTTTATTCTTCGGGGCGCGCTTGGCTTGTCGGCACTTGGTTTAACGGATTCTATCAGCTCACCATTGGTCATATCCAAGCACAAATGGCACGCTTGCATAGCTTCCTGATCGTTACTGAAATCATTTCTTACGAACACCCCGTGTCCGGCTTTCTGTAATGCATCAGTCACCATCGGAGCATATTTCTCGCTCTCAGCATTGAATTTAAGATATATCTTCATAACTATTGTGGAGAGGTTGCTCCCTATGGATGTAAAGATGTAACAAAAGGGAACAAGCCAAAATCGGCTGCAAAGGTAGTAAAAAATTATGACATACGCAAGATGGTTGCTCCTTTTTTTGCAAAAATCGTTCTGAAAGGGAACAAGCCAAGAGTAGAGGTTGTTCCTTTTTAGTGGTTAGTCTGGGGCAAAGGAAACATGGTAAAAGTATGAAGGGGAACATGGCAAAGGGAATATGGTAGAGTGTGAAGCATGATCCTTTAGAAGGGGATTTGAGAGGAAAAAGGAGCATGCCGGAATGAAAATGGTGGGTGTGATGGTTGTTCCTTTGTGTTGGGAAAGTAGGCGAAAAGGGAACATGGCAAAGGGAACATGGTAAGAGTATAAAAGGAACATGGTAAAAGGAACATGGTAAAATGAATATGGTAAAAGGAACATGGTAAAAGGAACATGGTAAAATGAATATGGTAAAAGGACTATGGTAAAAGGAATATGGTAAAAATATGAAAGGGAACATGGTAGATGGTGATTTAGTTAGAGA
>JAGCZP010000104.1 GCA_017959985.1 Clostridia bacterium
AAAATGGTGTTGTAACAAAAGCGTCCCTTCTCTTTAAGCATACCGATGGAAAATGTTATTACATTAAAAATGGTGTCGTCACCAAATCCACTTTATTGTTCAAACATACCGACGGCAAGTGGTATTACATTAAAAACGGCGTGATGACCAAAGCCACCTTGTTATTCAAACACACCGACAGCAAATACTACTACATTAAAAACGGTGTCATGACAAAAGCCACGTTAATCTATAACTTCAACGGAAAAGGCCGTTACATCAAAAATGGTATTTGGCAATCCGGTTTTTCTGGAAAAGTGAAAATTGGCACAAAAACCTATACCATCAAAAAAGGAAATGCCGTTTAAAGATTTAAACTCGTATTGCAAAAATAAAAGGAGCACATTATGAATAAGATTTCTAGGAAAGTGTTTTCATCTATCTCCATTTTAGCCCTCTTTGTTTGTGTTTTTCTAATACCCATGACAGTTTATGCGGATACATATAATCTTTTTGTTGGGGGAACACAAGTAACAAGTGAAAATAAAGATGACGTTTTAGGAGATGGAAAAGTAACGTATAATCCAACTACCCAAACATTAGATTTTGATGATGTAACTATTAATGATTATCATATCCAATGGGATAATGATAAATGCGGTATCTTTAGTCAAGGTATTGACCTAACAATAACTGGCGAATTAACTATAGATAGAACCGATTTGTGGAATGCCATTGGAATCTATAACTTTAGTGGCGAGACTATGAACGGTACTATTAACGCAGATGTTACTTTTTCAAATACAATATATGTTCAAGGCAATTTAACAATTGCTGGTGGATCACTAACGAAAACTACAAATGGATCTGCACTTCTAGCAACAGAATCATTAACAATAGAATCTAATGTTACAAGAATTGACGTTATGAGTTATATTTCTGGCTACGAAGGTATAACTATTGAAGAACCATTAGCAATTACATCTCCAGAAGGTCTCACTATAACAAATGGAGAAACCACGTCTATTGGTAGTGCTAGCGCTTATGATACTACGCGTATAATAATAGAAGAACCACAAATAACACACACGGTAACATTTATGGACGGAGAAACTGTTTTAAGTTCAGAACAAGTTGTTGATGGAGAAAAAGCTACAAAACCCGCAACCCCAACAAAAACTGGCTATACATTTGGCGATTGGTATACAGATGCTACACTAACAACCGTTTTTAATTTTAATGATACCATAACCAAAGATACAACGATTTATTCTAGATGGAGAGAAAATGTTTCTTCATTATCCGCAACATTTCCCTGGCCAATAGAAGATCAACACCCTACTCAAGTGGCAACTGGTGAAACAGACGATAGTTCCAAGTACACCATTACAACCATTAACTTTTACGATACAGATAATACCCCATTAACGGCAAATGATACCTTTGAAGCCGGCAAGACCTATCGAATTTTTATCTGCCTTACTCCAACAATTAATTTCTCCATTCCCACTACAGCTACCGCACAAATCAACGGAGAAGATGCCTCTTATTGGACTGCAATATCCGACGGAAAAGGGACTAAGGTCTTTTATGTATACTATACAATTCCCATAAAGTACACCGTAAGTTTTATGGATGGCGAATCTGTTTTAACCACTTTACAAGTCATTGAAGGAGAAAAAGCCACAAAGCCAGCTACCAGCCCTATAAAAAATGGCTACACTTTCGATAACTGGTATGCGGATGTGCAATGTCAAAATCTATTTGATTTTGAGAACACCGTAATCAATAGTAATATCTCCATTTATGCAAAATGGAATCAAATAAATATGAAGCCTCATTTAGAAAAGCAAAGTGATGGTAAATACTACTACATAAAAGATGGCGTCAAAACAAAAGCAACTTTGTTATTCAGGCACACGGATGGCAAATGGTACTACGTAAAAAGTGGCGTTGTCACCAAATCTACCTTGCTTTTCAAACACACAGATGGAAAATATTACTATATCAAAAACGGTGTCAAAACCAATGCCACCCTTCTCTTTAAACACACCGACAAAAAATACTATTACGTAAAAAATGGTGTTGTAACAAAATCCACACTTCTTTTTAAGCATAGCGATGGGAAGTGGTATTTCATTAAAAATGGCGTCGTCACCAAATCCACTTTATTATTCAAACATACAAATGGCAAATGGTATTACATCAAAAACGGTGTTATGACCAAAGCTACCTTATTATTCAAGCACACCGATAATAAATACTACTACATCAAAAATGGTGTCATGACCAAAGCTACCTTGGTTTATAAGTTCAACGGAAAAAGCCGCTATATCAAAAATGGTGTATGGCAATCTAGTTTCTCTGGTAAAGTAAAAATCAGTGGAAAAAACTACACCATTAAAAAAGGGAATGTCGCTTAATCTATTCATCACTTAAAAGGCTATCGCCCATAAAGGAGGATATATACTATGATTAAAAAGATTCTATCAGGAACCCTAGTTTTAACCATTCTCGTACTATCCTGCTCTCTATTCTCTCTTTCTTCATCCGCTCTCATTAACGGCGATTTTGAATATGACGAAATCGACAATGATACCGTTTGCATTACCGCTTATCTTGGAGGCGGTGGGAATGTAGAAATCCCATCTATAATTGATGGCAAATCTGTCATAGAAATCGGAACAGGCGCTTTTAAGGATTGTGAAACCCTAACATCAGTTTCTATTCCTAATTCCGTTTTAAACGTTGACAGCTCATGCTTTTTTGGATGCACAAACCTAACAAGTGCATCTCTCCCAGCATCATTAGGAGCTATTAGTACCAATATGTTCACAGGCTGTGAATCCCTAGAATCTATAAACCTCCCAAACAACATTACCGATATAGGTGCTGTTGCATTTTCAGGATGTAAATCTCTTGCCAATGTAGAATTTCCTTCCACTCTACAAAGCATTAGCGAATATGCCTTCTCTGGTTGCACTTCTTTTACATCCGTCACAATCCCCGCCTCCGTAACCTATATTGGGGAAGGTGCTTTTTACACATGCGATAACATCGAGTATTATGATGTTGCGCCTGAAAATATAGCCTATATGTCCGACTCTGGGGTGTTATATAATATTGATCAAACCACACTCATTGCCTATCCACCAAAACACAAACTTGGCTCCTTTGTATATGACTCCTATCACATTCCAGATGCCTGTACCAAAATTGAAGACTTTGCGTTTTGGAACAGCGAAGGATTAAAGGATGTTTGGATAACCGACAATGTTACCGATATCGGAAAATTAGCCTTTTATGGTTGCAATTCTTTATTAACGGTTGATATTCCTGAAGGAAACACAATTATTCGAGAAGGAACCTTCTGTTTGTGTTCTTCTCTTGTCTCGGTAGGTATCCCAGATACCGTTACCACAATAGAATCAGGAGCTTTTTCCTATTGCCTTTCTCTTGAAGGCCTTACGCTTCCCAATAGTGTCACAGATGTAGAGCACGATGCCTTTTGGGGTTGTCAAGCCTTGCAATCTGTCTATGCTTCTAAAAACCTCGAAAACGTTGGACTCAGCGCCTTTGGTTTTTGTGAATCTCTAGAAGCATTTCATATACCAGAAGATAACCCCTACCTTTGTTCTTTGGATGATGCTCTTTATAACAAAGAAGTTACCAAACTTATTTGTTATCCCGGAGGAAAAAAAGGTGCCACCTATACGGTTCCTTCTACCGTTACTTATATTGAGAATTATGCTTTTTCAGGCAACTATGATCTTAGAGTTGTCACCATCCCCACCTCCGTTGAATTTATCGACAGCTTCTCCTTCTACTTAACTTTAGTTTGTGGATTTTGTAGTACTCCTGGTTCTTATGCAGAAGAATATGCAACCACAAACGCTCTCATCTTCGTTCCTAATAATCAAGCGGTTCTCGTAAACTACAATGGGCAATTTCACTATTATAAAAACGGTGTAAATCAAAATGCCACCCTTCTCTTCAAGCATACGGATGGAATCTATTACTATGTTAAAAATGGCGCTGTTCCATTTGAGGGTACCTCACTTGTCAAGCACACCGATGGAAAATATTACTATGTAAAAAACGGCATGGTTTCCAAATCCACCTTACTGTTTAAACACACCGACGGCAAATGGTATTATGTCAAAAATGGTGTGGTAACAAACGCCACCTTATTGTTTAAACACACTGATGGGAAATTCTATTACATCAAAAACGGTGTGAAAACGAATGCCACTTTGCTGTTCAACCACACCGATGGGAAATACTATTATGTTAAAAACGGCGTGGTAACAAAATCTACTCTGCTTTTCAAACACACTGACGGCAAATGGTATTACATCAAAAATGGTGTGATGACCAAATCGACCCTACTTTTTAAACACACCGACGGAAAATTCTACTACATCAAAAACGGTGTGATGACCAAATCGACTTTGTTATTTAAACACACCGATGGCAAATGGTATTATGTAAAGAATGGTGTGGTCACCAAGGCAACTTTAATTTATAAATTTAATGGCGCAAAACGTTATATTAAAAATAGCATATGGCAATCAAAATTCTCCGGGAAAGTAAAAATCGGCGGAAAAACTTACACCTTTAAAAAAGGAAATGTCGTTTAATCATTTCTCTTGAAAATTGGACGAAGGTATCTATGGGTACCTTCGTCTTTTTATTGCTTTTCAAGGGTTTTAATGGTATACTTATATTGAATAATAATGAGAGTGAAAGATACAGGTTACGTAAGATTATGAGTATGAAAAAATGGGAGTTTGCTCCACTTGATAAAGAACGTGCAGCGGCTCTTACAGAAGAATGTGGCATTGACCCTTTTTTAGCGATCCTCTTATCAGAAAGAGGATTAGAAACCCCTGAAGATGTCGAAAATTTTCTCTATGGAAATGAACTAACAGATGATCCATTCTCTTTTATGGATATGGACTTGGCTGTTGATCGTATTCAGCGTGCAATTGACAATGGAGACTCCATTGTCATTTTTGGCGATTACGATGCCGATGGGATTACCGCCACGGTATTGCTATATACCTATTTACAATCCAAAAACGAGAAAGTTTCCTATCTTCTTCCCCAACGGGATGGGGAAGGATATGGTCTTCATTTGGATACCATTAAAAAGTTAGCAGAAGATGGTGTTAACTTACTCATTACTGTTGATAATGGAATTGCCGCTATCGAAGAAGTAGAACTTGCCAATTCTTTAGGTATCGACGTGGTTATCACTGATCACCACATTCCACAAGATACCTTGCCACAAGCCGTCGCGGTTGTGGATCCTCACCGAAAAGATTGCGAAAGTGCTTTTAAGGGATATGCCGGTGTTGGTGTTGCTTTTAAACTGGTATGTGCTTTAGAAGGCGATCCGGATTGGGCTCTAAACGAATACGCCGATTTGGTTGCGCTAGGTACTTTAGCCGACATTATGCCCCTCACAGGAGAAAATCGTGTGTTAGTTCGCACAGGCCTTCAAAAAATAAACGAAGGGGTTCGCTTAGGATTATCTGCTTTAAGTGAAGCCGCTGGTGGCGCTGGCAAGCAACAAACTTCTTCTTCCGCTGTGTTTACCCTTGCTCCTAGAATCAACGCTGCCGGTCGCATGGGCAATCCCCAAGCCGCTGCAGAATTGCTCCTCTCCACCGATAAGGAAACTGCGAAAACCTTAGCCGAAACTATCAACACCTATAACCAAGAACGGCAACAAACCGAAGCCTCCATTTTAGAAAATGTATACGAACAAATCGACAAACATCCCGAATGGCTGAACGACAGAGTATTAGTGGTTGACGGAAAAGATTGGTTTAGTGGTGTTATCGGTATCCTTGCCGCCCGTCTTTTGGAACGGTACGGAAAACCTTGTATCTTATTATCTGAATTGCCGGAAAAGGTCAAAGGATCTGGTAGAAGCATTAAAGGATTTCCCTTGTTTGAAGCCATTTCCTCTTGTGCCGATATCTTAACATCCTATGGCGGCCATGAACTAGCTGCCGGTGTTAGTATGAAACCAGGCCATGTGGAAGAATTCCGCAAACGCATTAATGCTTGGGCGGAAGAACATTATCCTACTATGCCAAATCCGGTTTTACACATCGATTGCAAACTCTCGCCAAAACAAGTGCAGTTAGATATTCTAAAAAGCATTGAAGTGTTAGAGCCCTTTGGTTCCGGAAACCCCTCTCCTGTTTTTGCTTTGCGCAATATGTTTGTCAAAGATATTGCTTCCGTTGGAAACGGAAAACATTTGCGTATCTCTTTAGAGAGGGACAATATGAATCTAAACGCTATGTGGTTTCATCAAGATATCCAAGAATGCCCCTTTACGATTGGAGATACGATTCATGTCGCCGTCACCCTAGACCGTAACGAGTTCCGTGGAATTACATCGGTTAGCATTATCGTAAAAGACGTCTTGTTCTCCGAAGAAGATCGCCTTTTGTGGTTAGAATCCAATCAACAATTTGATTCCATCTGTCGAGGAGTCATTCCCACGGCTGATGGTGTGGATTTACTGCCTACCCATGATGAACTTGCCACCATTTACCGAACCCTTCGGTCCCACCATGGATTCTGCGGGAATCCGGAAGGACTGGAGAGACTGTTTAACCATCAACTATCCCCGCTTACGTTAAAAATTGGAATGGAAATTCTACGACAAGCCGATTTGCTTGTCTTTAAGAATCTAGGGAACCGTTTGGAAATCGAAGTGCCTACTGCCGAAGGAAAAACCGATTTGTCCAAAACCCCTCTATGGAAACAACTGGCCCAAAATGCCTAAACAAAATGAGAAAGGAGTTGTCTGTATGATTACAAAAGATGCCTTGATTGAAGAATTGAGTCAGCGCCTCGAAGAAAGCGAAAAAGAATACGATTTATCGGCAATCAATCATGCCATCACCTTTGCCATTCTTTGGCATGACGGACAATTCCGTTCTTCTGGAGAAGAATACGTTTGCCATCCTCTTTCAGTTGCTATTATTCTTGCCGAAATTGGAATGGACACCCCTACCATTGAAGCCGCTATTCTACACGATGCCGTGGAAGATACCGAAGCCACTCTTAAGGACCTGTTGCGCGAATTTGGTCGAGAGGTAACCGACTTGGTGGATGGGGTTACCAAGATTGATAAATTAAACTTTGGTACCTACGAAGAGCAGCAAGCGGAGAATATTCGTAAAATGCTCATTGCTTTAGGCAAGGACGCCCGAGTTATCATCATTAAACTGGCAGACCGTCTTCACAACTTACGGACCATTGATGCCCTCCCGTCAGAAAAACGGCTTCGCATTGCCAAAGAGACCATGGATGTGTATGCGCCCATTGCTCACCGTATTGGTATGCAAACCATCAAAGACGAATTAGAAGATTTATCGTTACGCACACTGGATCCTATCGCCTATCAAGAGATTGAAGATTACTTCTTCGAGCATTCTGGAGAACGAAAAATCTTCTTGGATAGTGTACAAGATAACATCACCAACGCTTTACACGAATACGGAATGCATCCTACCGTTTCCGGTCGCGTAAAAAGCATTACCAGCACCTATCGGAAAACCTTCGTGCAAGGCAAAGCCTTAGACGAGGTCTACGACGTGTTTGCGGTGCGTATTATCGTGGATACAGTCAATGACTGTTACAACGCTCTCGGTATTGTTCACGAGCTTTTTAGACCCATTCCCGGCCGTTTTAAAGACTACATTTCCACACCAAAACCCAATATGTACCAATCGCTTCATACCACCGTTATCAGTTCCAAATCGGTACCGTTTGAGGTACAAATCCGTACTTGGGACATGCATTACACGGCGGAATACGGAATCGCCGCCCACTGGAAATACAAAGCGGGCGTTTCTGGAAAAGACAAACTAGACGAACGTTTAAAATGGGTTCGTCAATTTATCGAAAATCAAGAAGATGGTACACCGGATGAAATTATCCAAACCATTAAGACCGACTTATCTCCCGATGAAGCTTTCGTTTTCACCCCTAAAGGAGATGTGATAAACTTACCCACCGGCAGTACGGTTATTGACTTTGCCTATGCCATTCATTCTGCCGTTGGTAACCGTATGATTGGTGCGAAAGTAGACGGACGTATCGTTCCGCTAGACTACGCCGTTCATACTGGAGAAATCATTGAAATCATCACCACCTCTCAAGAAAACCACGGACCAAGCCGAGACTGGTTAAATGTGGTAAAAACCAGCGAAGCCAGAAGCAAAATCCGGACCTGGTTTAAAAAAGAGTGCCGTGAAGAAAA
>JAGCZP010000105.1 GCA_017959985.1 Clostridia bacterium
ATTTTTTCAGTTGGAAGATTTAACGCATCTGCTGCTACCTGAACGACTTTTTCTTTTGGAATGCAAACATGACCATTCAAAAGATTGTGCTTTAAAATATGCAACAACATTGCCCGCACACGACGTGGATCATCCGCTAACATGTTTTTGAGAACACTCAAAGCATCCACCCGTTCAAAGCTCATATTGATGGGGTCTTCACAAAGCAAATACAAATTCTCATTAATCATGCTTTCCGCGCTCATTCCCCATTTTTTCCAGCATTTCATGCTTTCATCAGGAGAAAGGCCTAAGGAAGCGAGTCGCATCATTGCTTCTCGCAGGCCATACATAGCAACAAAATCATCATGTATAGACTTTGCTTTAGCTTCCGAAATGCCGGAAACCTTAGCAAGTCGCTCTGGTTCATTTTCAATAATCTTTAATGTGTCTGCTCCAAACTTACGGACAATCTTTTGGGCTGTTGCTTGTCCAATGCCTTTAATTACTCCCGAGGATAAATACCGTAAAATGGCAGAAGCCTCATTGGGAAGTGTCCGTTCAATTTGGTCGATTTTAAACTGTTTACCAAACGTAGCATGTTCCGTAAAACTTCCGGTCATTTCCACTGTCTCGCCAACCGCAACTGGTGGCAACACGCCAACAGCCGTAATCAATTGTCCATTGCTGGATACTTCTAAAACAGTCCACGCATTTTTATCGTTGCGAAAAACAATGCGGTCCACAATCCCTATTATTTGATTGGTTTTAGAATCACCCATACAACAAACACCTAAATATTATTTTCTACGATACGTTGCCGGTAATAACAACACAACAACGGGAAAAACTTCCAATCTACCAGCCAGCATTAAGAAACTGATAAAGAGTTTATTGAAGACAGAGAAACCACCGACATATCCTGTGCTAACCACATCTCCAAAACCGATACCATTATCTCCTATAGCACTAATAGAAACCGTTAAGGAATACTCAAAGTCATACCCTTCAAAAGCAATAAAGAAGGCTCCGATAATGATAAGCAAAAAGTAGGTAATCACAAACACTGCCGTACCACGAATGACTTCATTGGAAAGCTTTTTGGAATCTTGCTTGACTGCAATGACCTCTCTTGGATGAGCAAATTGGCAAAAACTGGAAATGACGTATTTGATAAGAATAATCAGTCGCGACAGTTTGACCGCACCACCGGTTGATCCTGCACAAGCACCAAAAATCATTAAGAATAATAGAAGCATCCGTATAAACACCGGCCAGGCACCACTGTCGGTTACAGAGAACCCGGTTGTGGTCATAACCGAACCGACTTGGAAAGTAGACTCACGGATGGAATCCGAGAAATTATCGTACCGAGATAACACATTAAACGCAATAAAGAAGGACGAAGCAAGCACTAAACCAATATAAACCCATAACTCCTCATTCTTTAATGCCTTAGTTATTTTACGAAGAATCAGTAAGAAAAACACATTGAAGTTTACACCAAACAAGAACATAAACACCGTAAAAACCCATTGTGTGGCTGGGTTTTGAAAGAATGCAACACTCTCCGCATGGGTTGAGAAACCTCCCGTTGCTGCGGTAGTAAAGGTATGGAGTAACGCATCAAAGAACGGAACCCCACTAATCATCAAGCAGGTTAATTCCATGACAGTTAACCCGATATAAATGCAATACATCCAAATGGCCATGTCTCTCGTACGAGGGACAATTTTGTCAATAGAAGGGCCTGCCATCTCTGCACGCACCACGTGCATGGAATTGTCATTCGCCAGTGGCACAATGGCTAACATCAGCACTAAAACACCCATACCGCCCATCCACTGGGTTAAAGCACGCCAGAACAAGCAACCTTTGGATAAGGTAGAAGGATCAGATAGAATCGTAATTCCCGTAGTGGTAAATCCCGAGACCGTTTCAAAGAAGGCATCAATATAGCTAGGAATTCCATGTGAACTAAGCACAAAAGGAATCGCTCCAAACAACGCCATCACAAGCCAAGAAAACGTGACAATAAAGAATCCATCTTTAGCTTGTAATGTTTGCGTCTTCACAGGCGTTGCGTTTAAAACGAGTCCCACAAACAATGTAATGCACAAGGTAATGAGAAATGGAAGAAACTCCTCATGAAACACAAGAGCTGTAATAATTGGGAAAATCAGAAAAAAAGATTCAATAAGTAACACAAAACCCAATAAACGAAAATTTTTACGATAATTCATTGTTTTTCTTTCACCAGTCTTTTATGCAAAAATGTCATTCAATTCCAAAATATCATTCGAGGTGGTAACCACCACAACGGTATCTCCCTTTTGAATGGTGGTATCACCATTGGGGAAGATTAATTTTCTCTTGCGCACCAAGGAACAAATCATCAAATCATTGCGTAGTTTTAACTCTTTAAGAGGTTTATCTAATCCTTTAAAACCATCTCTGGCTAAGAATTCTAGAGCCTCTACGCGGCCATCTAAAATTCTTGTTAAGGCTTCCATATTGCCCCCTTCAGAACGCTGCATAGCACGTACATAGGTTTCAATACGGTTTGCTGCAATAACGTGAGGTGTCACAATTTCTTGGATACCTGCCATTTGTAAAACCTCACCAAAGTTAATGTGAGTCACTTTAGTAATAATCTTCGGCACCTTAACGGCAGCCGCATACATGGAAATAACCACATTTTCTTCATCCAACGCCGTCAAAGCAACTAGCGCATCCATATCGGCAGCATTTTCTTCTTCTAAAACCTTTTGATCGGCTCCGTCTCCATGAAGAATAACCGCTTTTGGAAAATACTCCGCTAATTGTTCGCAACGATCTTTGTTCTTTTCCAAGACTTTCACATGAATACCGGCGCTGAGTAATTCTTGAATGAGATAATATGCCGTTCTGTCGGCACCCACAATCAACACCGTTCTAGGCTTACCACTGCCAAAGCCAAGCCCTCTAAACGCTGTCGCAATATCCATTGGAGAGCCAGTCAAGGTAATGACATCTCCCTCTTCAAGCACAAAATCTCCACGAGGAATAATTACTTCTTTGCCACGTTGAATAACACAAATAAGAACACGGGCATGAAGTTTCGTGTAAATCTGTGACAACTTGCAGTTATTAAGAACACTGTCTTTCGTAATCACATATTCCGCTAGTTCTAATCGACCTCTGGCTAAATAATCCACTTTCATGGAGCTGGGGAAACGAATGGTACGGGCAATTTTCGTAGCCGCCGTGTTTTCAGGGTTGATAATCATACTCAAGCCCAATTCGTCCCGCAGCATTTCTGTGGATTGAATATATTCAGGGTCACGGACACGTGCAATCGTATGTTTAACACCAATTTTTTTGGAGAATAAACAAGATAGAATATTCACTTCATCATTTGAAGTGGCAGCAATCAACAAATCGGCCGTTTTAGCGCCGGCTTCTTCTAGCACGTTAGAGTTAATGCCGTTTCCACAAACGCAAGCCACATCCAAATTGTCTGTAACTTTGTTGAGTAATTCACGGTTGCTATCCACCATAACGATATCATAGCCATCTCCAGCTAATTGCTTAGCAAGAGAATATCCTAACTTACCGCTTCCAACAATAATGATGTTCATTTCTTCACTCTCTTTCAGTTGTATATCGAATTATTTTTTTTCGTAATCTCTAGGAGATTTTCATAGCTTTCATAACGAGATGGTTCAATTTTTCCCATTTCTAGTGCTTCACAAACGGCACAACCCTTTTCGTGAATGTGCTGGCAACTAGTGAATTTACAAGTTCCCAGGAAAGGTTCGAACTCTCGAAAACAATAGGGTAACTCTTCCGGTGTAATGTCCGCAAGTTTTTCAACCGTTAACGAAGAAAAACCAGGGGTATCAATTAAGTAACCGCCTTCTTTTTGTGGATATAAGATGGAAGTACGCGTCGTATGACGGCCACGACCCAGTTTTTGACTGGTCTCTCCTGTCTTTAAATCCAAAGATGGATCAAGCAAATTGAGAATGCTGGATTTACCAACACCGGTATTGCCTGTAAATACGCAAACTTTGCCTGACACATAATCTTTAAGTTCTTGTAGCCCAGTATTTTCCTTTGCCGATACAATGTACACGGTATAACCGGCCTTTTCGTAAATAGCGCCAATCTCATCGGCATTGGCCAAATCCGACTTATTGATAACAATAACGGCTTCAATATCTTTACTCTCCGCCACCGCCAACATAGTATCCACAATTTGCAAATTGGGAACCGGTTGGGCCATGGAGATTACCATAACTAGACAGTCCACATTGGCAACCGGAGGACGAACCAGCATATTTTTGCGTTCCTTAATGGATTCGATTACCGCTGTATTATCGGCATTTATCAAAAGGGTAACATAATCTCCCGCAACAGGAATTTGCCCTTGTTTTCTAAAAATTCCTCTTGGCTTGCATTCTATCACTTGATCGCCTGTATCCACATAATAGAAACCGCCAATCCCTTTAAGGATAATTCCTTCCATACCGTTCACACTTATTCTTCTGCTACGGTAGTGGTTGTCTCGGTTTCCTCTTTGGTTGTAGTAGTCGGCTTCTTGGTGGTCGTTGTGGGCTCAGAGAACGCGTGTTGTTCTTGAACCGTTGCCACTCCCTTTGCCGGATCCACTAAGTACTTGTAGTAAATTTGATATTTCTTCGTACCAGCTTTGGCAATCATAATAGAAACCACATACGAGTCCCCGCGAACTTCTTTTAGGGTGATGTTTTGAGATCCCGTATCACCCGGAATTCCTTGTAAGCCTTCCGAATACTCGGCACTATACACGCCGTTGATATACACTTGTAAATCGATAGCCGAGCTCGTATTCGGTAATGGCAAGTACACATTAACATCTTTATAACCGGAACTGACTGTCAACACCACTTCCGTTCCCTCTTTTGCAGAACTACCTGCCGCCGGTTTTTGATCCAAAACCGTACCGGCAACCGAATCTGAGTTCTTTTCGACGATTTTGCTTTCGTTGACCTTGAAACCTTGTTTCTTTAAGCGCTGGATTGCTGCATCTCGAGAAGAACCTACCACGTTATCCACGGTAACATCCTCTTTTTCTGGAGGACCAGTACTGATAACAATGTAGATGAGCGTTCCTTTTACAACGGGTTGGGTTTCTGGTTTTAATTCAATAACATATCCCTTTGCAATAGTACTGGAACTTTGCTCAGTTGTGGCGGTTACCAACCCTTTAGAAACCAAAATGGATTTCATTTGTTCCTCTTTTTGGGTTCCGGTTACTTCTGGTAAATCCACCGTTTGCGCCCCACTGCTAACCGTTAAATTTAACACACGAGCATTTTTCTTAACGGTACGTTTGGCAGGAGGATCTTGCGAAATAATAAATCCTTCGCTGTAATCGGTGTTATACTCGTAAGAAACCTCAACCTTTGTAAAGTTCTTCGTATCTTCTGCGGTAATACTCTTATATTCTTTCCCGACAAAGTCTGGCGTCTCAAACGTGCTGTCATCAGTATCGTTGAAAATCCAGCCGTTATGAATAGCAACCGATCCCACAATAATGAGGGTTACTAAGATAAGTACCGCTGCCACAGCCATCAACACAGGAATAATAGGGAAACGAGATTCCGTTTCTTCCTCTTCATCCAGCAAATCATCGCTTTGGCGATTGCTCTTAATAGTGGTAATCGCTTCCACAAACTTTGTGGGGTTATCATCTGTTAAATACTTATATTCGAAGCGAATACTTGGATTCTGTTTGAATTCTTGGATGTCTTGTAACATCTCTGCCGCCGATTGATACCGTTTTTCCGGATCTTTCTGCATGGCTTTTAAGGTAATCTCTTCTAAGCCCTCTGGAATGCTAGGATCAATTTCCCGCAAACTCTTTGGTTCGGATTGCAATTGCATAATCGCCACCGAAACCGCGTTATCCGCTTCAAAAGGCAATTTGCCTGTCAGCATTTCGTACATCATAACGCCAACCGAGTACAAATCGGCTTTTTCATCGGTACGAGCGCCACGAGCTTGTTCTGGGCTAATATAGTGAACCGATCCAATGGCTTTATCGCCAAATCCGGTCCGCATATCATTTCTGGAGAAACGAGCAATACCAAAGTCCGTCACCTTAATGGTTCCATCGGACAAGAGCATAATATTTTGCGGTTTAATGTCTCTGTGAATAATGCCTTTATCGTGGGCATGTTGCAAAGCCCGTAAGGTTTGAATGGTAAAGTGCACCGTTTCTTGCCAAGAAGCTTTTTTCTCATCAATATACTCTTTTAGCGTAATGCCGTCGATATATTCCATGACGATGTATTGGATGCGATCCCCAAAATTCACATCCAAAACCTTCACAATATTGGGATGAGACATGATGGAAATGGCACGCGACTCATTTTTAAAGCGACGAGTAAATTCCTCATTGGCCAAATACTCATCCTTTAAGATTTTCACGGCGACTTCTCGTTCACCAATTAAATCGTTGGCACGATAGACATAAGCCATTCCGCCTACACCAATCAGTTCCTTTATTTCATATCTTCCATCAAGACGTTTTCCAATGTATTTATCCATTTTAGTTCCTCCGAATTAATAGATTAATGCAACTGTAATGTTATCGCTTCCACCGGCCATGTTTGCCGCGCTAATCAATCGATCCGCTGCCGTATCCGGAGGATATGAACGAAGTATCTTTTGTATCTGACTGGTTTCCACCATGTTGGTTAAACCATCGGTACAAAGTAAAATAGCTCCGCCTTCTGGAATGTCTACCTCATCAAACTCACATTCCACATCAAACTCAGCACCAATTGCTCGGGTTATGTAGTGCTTTCGAGGGTGATGATTGGCTTCTTGCTGGGTTAATTTCCCGCTCTCCACCATTTCTTGTACCACCGAATGGTCTCGTGTAATCTGCTGTATTTCTCCGTTAGCAATTAAATAGGCTCGGCTGTCACCCACATGTCCGATAATCGCTTTATTGTCTTGCGCAACAGCCACCACAACCGTAGTTCCCATACCTTCTAATTGCTCGGTTTCTTTCATCGTATCAAAAATAACGGCATTTGCAGCGCACACCGCACTATCAATCGCATGACGCATAGATGTGAGTGTCACATTTTCTCGATAGCTGGATGCTAAGCGTTCCACGATGGTTTTGGTTGCCATTGTACTGGCAACGTTGCCTGCTTTTGCACCACCCATACCATCACATACAACGGCGAAGGTCATCGTATCCGACAATTTGCCGCAAACAAACGCATCTTGGTTTGTAGGCCGAACACGACCGATATCCGTTCTTCCTATACTTCGCATACGATCCCTCCTTCTTCTAAATCTCTTCTCGATCTCCCCTGCGTAATTGTCCACAGGAGGCATTAATATCCGCACCTAACGTGCGTCGTACCGTTACCGGAATTCCTTTCGAATCCAGAATGGTTTGAAACTCTTTTAATCGACTTGCGGAACTTCGTTTCGTGCGAGAGCCTGCCACCGTATTTCCCGGAATGAGATTTACATGGCAAAGCATCCCTTTTAATTGTTCCGCCAATTCCATCGCGCATTCTTTACTGTCATTAATTCCATCAAACATCGCGTATTCAAACGATATGCGACGGCTTGTCGTTTTGGCATACTCACGACACGCCGCAAGCAGTTCCTCTACCGACCATTTCTTCGCAATCGGCATTAGTTGTAATCGAATCGCATCATTGGGAGCATGTAACGATACCGACAAGGTCAGTTGCAAATTTAACTGCTGTAATTCTTTAATCTTATCCACCAGTCCACAAGTTGAGAGTGAAACATGACGCATTCCAATGTGCACGCCACCTTCTTCACTCAAAAGTTCTAAAAACCGTAAAACATTCTCATAGTTATCTAGAGGTTCTCCCATCCCCATTAAAACAATAGAAGAAACACGAATGTCATTATCCTTTTGTGCCACTTCAATTTGTGACAGCATTTCCGAAGGAAGCAAATCTCTCTTACAGCCTTCCATTCCGGTTGCACAAAACGTACATCCCATCCGACAGCCTACCTGTGTGGATAAGCACTGGGACCAACCATGTTTGTATTTCATTAGCACCGACTCAATGACTTCTCCATCGGACAACGAAAATAGATATTTAACCGTCCCATCAATTTTGGATACATATTTTTTCTCAATGGCCACACCAGGAATCACGTACTGTTTTGCTAACGTTTCTTGTAAATCCTTAGGAAGGTTTTTCATCTCTCCAAAAGACAAAACCCCTTTATCAAGCCAAGACGCAATTTGCTTTGCACGAAAAGCAGGAATATTCTGCTTTTGTAATTGTGCTTGCAATTCCTCTTTCTCTAAGGATTTGATATCAATCATTCTAAAAACTCACTTTCGCTTTTCAAAACCAGCAATAAAGAATCCATCTGTGTTATACAAATGCGGGAACAATGTCACCTGCCAATGAGGGGTCAATGAATACGCATAAAAAAACTCTTTTAAATCCAACACCCGCGGGACAAATTCCGTATGGACTTCTAAAAATCTTTCCACAATCTCTTCGTTCTCTTTTTTATTTAGCGTGCAAGTGGAATATTGTAAAAATCCACCTGGTTTTACCATTTTAGAGGATTCTTCTAAAATCGCATATTGAACCGTCGGTAATTGCTTTGCTTTTTCCAAATCATGATACCGAATTTCCGGTCTACGAAGAATAACCCCCAGTCCAGAGCAAGGCACATCACAAAGCACCCGGTCAAATTGATTTTCCCACTGTTTGGGACAAGTTTGTGTCGCATCACGAGGAAGTGTCTCCAAAATGGTAATTCCCATCCTCTTTGCTCGTTCTTGCATCTCATCACATTTTTGTGGATACAAATCCGTGCAGACAATACGGCCTTGATTGTTCATTTGCTGTGCAAACCCTATACTCTTTCCACCAGGCGCCGCGCAAACATCCATTACCAATTGTCCTGGTTCAACGTCAAGAGCTTTTACACAAAGCTGGGAAGCTAAATCTTGGTAATACCACATATCTTCTGGAAGATTTCGCAAAGCCTTTTCACTTCCTGGAGAAATACAATAGGCTTGTTCCAAAAAATCAACAGTTTCAAAGGAAATGTCTTTTTTGCGTAATATAGTCTCAAATGCATCTGCATTTGTTTTTAAACTGTTAAATCGAATAAACGTGGGTGGTTGCTCGTTAATGGTATCCAAAATTTTTTGGGTAACCTCTTTCCCATAGGATTCCTCAAAGATATGCATAACGCCACTGGGACACGAAAATAGAACATCCTTTTCCCCATTTGGCAGAAGTTTCTCGATGGTTTTCGGTTCCTCCACGGCTTCCCATTGTCTCGCAATAGCACGCAAAAGTGCGTTGGTAATTCCAGTTGCTCGTTCTTGTTTTCCAGCACGAACAATCTTAACCGATTCGTTCACCGCTGCAGAAACCGGAACTTTATCCATAAAAAGAATTTGATACACACCAATCCGCAAAGCCTCCACAACGCATGGATGCATTTTTCGAAGAGGCATTTTACTGGCCTTGTTTAAAAAATAATCAATGGTTAGTTTTCGTTCCTCTACCCCATAAACAAGTTTGGTAAAGAAAGTTTTATCCTCACTGGACAACGCATGTTTTTTCAAAAAGGAATCTACCACTTTGTTAGAAAACCCTTGCTTGCCATGTAAGCGCATAAGTGCTTCTACCGCACATTGTCTTGCATTCTCTTGCATCGCTTAGGTCTCCTTTTGCAACGTTATCCCTCAGAGGGTAAGACCACTCCGATGTCCAAAGCATGTCCTCGGAAAAACTCCTCGGCAGAAAGACGTTTTCCGCCTTCTAGTTGAATTTCTGTAATCTCGATGGTCTTTTGATCCCCACAAGCAATTTGTAGGGGGGTACCACTCACTAAAGTTCCTGGCACCGCATGGGTCTCTCCTCCCAGTTTTGAAGAAAAGACTTTTGCCTTTTTTTGACCCCACATCAGTGTCGCCACTGGCCATGGGTTCAATCCGCGAATTTTATTGTGAACCTCTTTGACGCTTTTTGAGAAGTCCAAGGGGCTGTCTTTTTTACTTAGCATTGCCGCATAACTGCTTTCCCCCTCTTGCTTTTGTGGGGTAATCGCTTTTTTTAGAATATCCGGCAAGGTTTTTATAAGGAGGTTGGCTCCTTCTTCGGCTAACTGATCAAATAACTGGCCACTAGTGATCTCTTGAGGAATCGACACTTTTGAAACGGCTAAAATATCTCCCGTATCCAAACCCTCATCCATCTGCATAATGGTAATACCTGTTTCCGCATCGCCATTTAGTACCGCCCATTGAATAGGGGCTGCTCCGCGATACTTTGGCAAAAGAGAACCATGAATATTGATACAACCATAAGATGGGATTTCCAAAATATCTTTCGGCAATATTTTCCCATACGCGGCCACAATAATACAATCAGGATTTTCCTTACGAATCCGCTCTTGTGCTTCCACGTCTTTAAGGCTCTTTGGCTGAAACACCGGAATGCCTAATTCTTCAGCAGCCTTTTTTACGTCCGGAGGCGTTAATACCTGTTTGCGGCCTACCGGCTTATCTTCTTGGGTCACCACAAGAGTAACCGCATAACCGGCTTGTACCAGTTTTTTTAGAGAAGGAACTGCAAAATCAGGAGTTCCCATAAAAACACAACGTACCATTAGCCCTCCTGAACATCTTCCGGACCTAAAATCTTTTTCGCTTTGTCGGTGAAAAGAATTCCCTCCAAATGGTCATATTCATGGCAGATACATCTTGCCATCAAATCTTCCCCTTTATAGGTAAATTCTTTTCCAAAACGGTCTTGGGCCTTTATAATAACTTTTTGGGGGCGAACCACTTCTCCCCATTTATTCGGGCAAGACAAGCAGCCCTCCAAGGCCCCTTCTTGTGTTCCCTGCGTCCCCATGATGACAGGATTAATGACTTCCAGCATTTCGTCTTCTCCGGTATTCATAATAAAGAGACGACGAAGAATCCCCACTTGGGGTCCCGCAAGACCAACACCATCGGCTTTAATCAAGGTGTCTTTCATGTCGTCTAGTAACTGCCATAAATGCTCGTCAAAAGACGTAACAGGTCTTGATATCTTTCGTAATGTAGGATCATCCTCAGTTAAAATATTACGAATCGCCATTGTCTTCCTCCTTTCTACATCATGGAAGCAGGATTAATATCCGCAAACACGGAAACCTGTTTCATATCGTTACGACGTCCAAACTCAGTTAAAACGTCCGCAATCATCTTTCTTGTTTTTCCATCGTTATGCATCTTCGCTAAGAACTTAAAACGATATTTCCCAGCCACTTTCGAAACAACCGCCGCGGTTGGTTTCAACGCAATAATGGGAACATCGGTGTATTGTGTCTCATTAGCTTTTTTAAGCATCTCTAAAAAGGCATAACAACCATTTTGCACCGCTTGCTTTTCGCGACTCACAAATCCAAATTGGCAAATATCTGAATATGGTGGGTACTTTAAAAGCTTACGGGCTTCAATTTCCTGTTTATAGAAACTGTTGTAGTCTTGTTCTCCTGCATACTGAATGATGGCATTCTCCGGTGTATAGGTTTGAATAATTGCCACACTCTTTTCATCCCGTCGACCAGCGCGCCCAATTACTTGTGTAAAGAGATCAAAGGACGTTTCATAACAGCGAAAATCATCCGCATACAAGGATTGATCAGCCGACAGAATGCCAACCAGTCCTATATTGGGAAAATCCAAACCTTTGGCAACCATTTGCGTACCAATCATAATTTGGTAGTTCCCTTCAGCAAAGGCTTTAAACTTTTCTTCGTAAGAATACCGTGACATGGTCGTGTCCGCATCCATACGCAAAATCTTGGCATCCGGAAAAAGGTATTCCAGTTCCCGTTCCACCTTTTGTGTTCCTAAACCTGAGTATCGCATTTTTGCTGACCCACATGTTGGACATTTACTCACAGCCGGCATCATTTTTCCACAATAATGACAAACGAGCTGGTCGTTGGCGCTGTGATACGTCATCGAGATACTACAGGAAGGACAGGTAATGACCTCTCCGCAATCCCGACAAGAAACAAATGTATTGTATCCACGACGGTTTAAAAGCAAGATAACTTGCTTCCCATTTTCAAGACACTCTTGCATTTCCTGCTGCAAGACTTCTCCGATAGAATACTCGGAGGTATCTTCTCGCATATCCGCTATTTGCACCTCCGGCAGTGTCGCATTGCCATAACGACTGGATAGTTCAAAAAAGGAATACCTTCCATTTTGTGCATAATAGTAGCTTTCTACCGACGGTGTAGCCGAAGCTAATAAAAGCGTTGCTTTATGATATTGGCAACGGAACTTAGCAACATCTCTAGCATGGTATCGTGGGGAATTTTCAGATTTATAGGTGTGTTCTTGTTCTTCATCAAAAACAATCAACCCAATATTTTGTAACGGAGCAAAAACCGCCGAGCGGGTTCCAATAACCACCGACGCCTCTCCCCGACGGATTCGTTTCCATTCATCCATACGTTCTCCGATGGATAAGCCGCTATGAATCACCGCAATGCGTTTTCCATACCGATTAACAAACAAATCCAAAAGCTGTGGTGTCAAAGAAATCTCTGGCACCAACACAAGTGCTTGTTTTTCTTGTAGCAAAACCTGATCAATCAGGTTCATATACACTTGGGTTTTTCCGCTCCCTGTCACTCCATACAACAAAGCCGCTGATGCTTTATCGGCTTGCAATAGTTTTGCAATACCATCAAAAGCTGTTTGCTGCTCGTCATTGAGTTTTGTGGAACGAATCGGTGGTGTATCCACCTGTTTGGGAAGTGGTGAGCGTAAAACTTCTTGATCTAAGATTTCTACAAGTCCTTTTTTCTCAAGAGTTTTGATAACGGAAGAGGTAACCGAAGCAAAATAGCAAATTTCTTTTTCGGATGCTTGACCGACTTCACGAATCAGTTCGTAAACCTTTTCCTGTTTTTCAGTAAGTGTAGGAAGTTTCCCTTCCTCTTCTTCCACAATCCGAACTACTTTCGTGGTGGAGTCCCCTGCCACACGAGAGGCTTCTGCAGACATTTCTAAAACGCCTTGCTTCATCAGTTTCTCTGGTAAGGTGCACTCATCACTAAATCCTAACGATTGTAAAAGGGTTTTACGGTCCATTCCCTCTGGAACCGCTTCTAGCAGTTCCACGATTTGTTTTTCATCCTCCGTTAATTCCATTTCCGGATGTTTTAGAAGACGAAACACCGGTTTAATACGCATCATAAGTCCTGGCGGAATCATAGTTTTTAACGCATCAAACAAAGTACAAAACGTTCTCTCTTTCATCCAGGAAGCCAGTTTCAACATTTCTTCTGAGAAAAGTGGTTTGGTGTCTAGTACTTCCGCCACACATTTCATCTGAGAAACATCCTCTTGCTGGCTAACCTCGAGAATGACCGCTTGACGGCGGCGATTGCCACCGCCAAAAGGAACCATCACGCGAGTCCCTGGTATCGATTCGCCCAGTTCCTTTGGGAATACATAACTATAGGCCTTATCAAAATGAAATACTGTGCCTTCCACTGCAACCGAAACGATGGTAGATTGTTGCATGTATTTCACTCCTTTCAGACCCTCTTATGATTTATTCCTCTTCTTCATCCTTTTGAGGAACAATAATTTTGTAATCCCCCTCTGTTAAATCCGCCACAGCTAAGCTAACAGGTTTCTCAATTAAAATCGCGTTCTCTTCTTCTGCTTGTTCGGCAATGGTTCTTGCACGTTTAGCAACACCCATAACCACAGCATAACGACTTTTGTTACCTCTCAACTTTTCAATATCGGTTGGTCTTAACATATTACACACCTCCTTCTCTCTCTAAATCATTTTCTTCTTTGTTAATGGCACTATGCGCCTTTTTCATAATGGCTATAAATTGGTTAGCCGCTTCTTCCACATTGTCATTAACAATCACATGTTTATAAACATCCATATGGTTTAATTCCCATATGGCACGTTTCATACGTTTTTGTATTTTCTCTTCGTCTTCCGTTCCTCTATAACGAAGACGTCTCTCCAGTTCTTCTAGCGTTGGAGATGTTAAGAAAACGGAAACCGCATCGGGACATTTTTCAATAACTTGCAATCCGCCTTGTACTTCAATTTCCAAGATGACATCTTTTCCGGCTTCTCGTTGCATTTCCACCCATGTCTTTGGGGTGCCGTAGTAAGATCCCGCGTATTCCGCATACTCTAAAAAATCCTTTTTCTTAATGCTCTTTTCAAACTCTTTTTTGGTAACAAAGAAATAGTGAACCCCTTCCAGTTCCCCACTACGTGGTTCCCTAGTGGTTTTGGAAACCGAAACGATTCCATTTGGATAGCGTTCTAAGACCTGATGAAGAACGGTACCTTTTCCGCAACCAGAAGGTCCCGACAAGATGACCAGTAAACCTTTTTTCTTTTCACTCATAGGGTCTCATCCTCGCTTTCTTCCTGTTCTATTCTTCCGGAGATAGTTTCTGGCTGGATGGCGGATAAAATGATGTGGTCGCTATCCATTACCAAAACCGATCGGGTTCGTCTTCCGTACGTGGCATCTATCAAAGAGCCATTTGCCTTTGCGTCCTGCATCATACGTTTCAC
>JAGCZP010000106.1 GCA_017959985.1 Clostridia bacterium
ATAACAAAATCATGCAAAAATATGCATGATTTTGCAACTTTATTCAAAATGGATAGATGAAGAGGGTTATTCGGCAGGGAATAATTGATTCTTTAAGTAGCTCATCATAAGTAAATCCACGACGCGGTCATAGCTTTTGGAACCGTCTTCCACACCGCGATTTTTTATGAGAGAATCGTTAATAGAAAGGGAAACATCTTGGAAAGTCCCTTGGTATTGTTCCCAATAGGTGTTGTAAGAAATGTAGTCGCGCATCATACCGTCGCTTAAGTGCTCTTCTGCTTTTAGCCACAATTTTTCATCTTGGGAGTATAGCTGGTTTGCACAATACACATAGGCAATGGCATAGCCGGAGTATTGGTAGTCTTTGGATGGATTTTCAAAACAAGAGAGGCAACCGAAGAAATTGCACTCGTCTTCTTTGGCGAATCCCCGTAAGTGCGATAACTCGTGGGCTGCGGAAGCGGGAATGGCGTAATCCGGAATATCAATATTGACATTGCTTTCCATAAAGATGGGGAAGTAGACGCCTTCAATACCGGTGTAGGACCACCAATGGGATAACAAGACCGGTTTTACTCTTGTGACAGGATTGGATAAGAAGGGATAGCGATCATCCAGCGTCTTATAGCCGTCACCGGCGTGTGCTAGTGTGTGGGATAAGGATTCTTTGAATGTCATACATCCTTTTTCATCTTCTTTTAGGTGAGCACGAATGGTAGAACCACGATCGGCAAGTTCACAACATAAATCATAGAGTTGTTCAGAGGTGTAAGAGGTGTATTCCAAGTCACATAATTGGGCGGCTGGATAGCGATAACTGTTTAATCCGAAAGCCACAACATAGAATAAATATACACTTCCTACAAACCATCCGATAAAACGCATTGCGGCAAAAGTTTCCGCTTTGCTTTTTGCTTTTTCTTCTTCGGTTTCCTCTTCTTTTTCTACTTTGTGGAAGATTAGAGAAAAAAGGAATCTTATGAAAGATACCAATAGGCTTCCTACTAGGAAAACAATGGAGAGGAGAGCAACAATGATAAGAGCTTCGGTAAGGGAAAAAGGAATCCAGGAAATTAAATATCCTAAGGTACTATTAAAAAAGTGGGAGATTCCTTTCGAAAAGACAGTTTCAACAATGGATGGAAAATGTTTAAAAACTTGCATACAAATTATAGCAAGTACCGTGGGGGTTGCCCAACCAATTGCTCGCCAAACCTTTCTTTTCTTTGTGAGGGGCTTTTGCTCTTTTTCTTTTTTCATTGGAATCACCACCTAACTTGTGTTCAAGTATATAAAATGAAGCGTAAAAAAGCAAGGAATAAAGCTACCAAACAGATAGTTCGGCAGCTTTTTGGCAGTTTTATTAATACTCATACTCTTTGTCCCTATTAGGTGGTAACGATATTTTTTTCATTTAATTATTTTGTAATCCTTTCAATTATTATAATAATCTAGTGCATCTCTAACTAACAAATTGTATTTGTTTTGATATTCTGGAGGTATGTAAATGCTTTGTAAACTTTTATTGTGTGAGTAATAATAATTGCTTAATGCTTCAGTGATACCTTGCATGTCAAGAAGGGATTCATTTTCGAGGGCATCTATTATGGTTCGATTGAAGCTTGTATATTTAATTCCGTATTTTTCTTCGATATCGTTCTGGCATATTGTATTACCTAAAATAGCAATTCCATTAAATTTTTTTGCACTATCAGGTCCATAAATCCATACGATGTATTCTTTATTGCGCCCTAGAAAGAGTTCGTGACACATTAATGCCTCATCAAGCGCAAAAACAATATCTTCTCCAATTTTTTTTTGAATCTCCTTGAGCCACGTATAGTTTTCAAGATAATTTGAGGAGTCGGGAAGAGAAGGCTTGTTGGGAGTAAAACTTGGGATGGAAACAGTTTTGTGGTTTATTAAATCTCTTGTGATTTTATTCTCAAGCAAATCTATAACATATTGTGGAGGAGTGCGATCGCCCGATTCCCAATTTTGAATAGTACGGAAGGGAATATTGTATCGCTTCGCAAATTCAGTTTGAGTGTAAGACAGTTGGTTCCTCAATTCTTTGATTGTCATAGAAATCACCTCAATTCAGATCATACACTCATTGGGTGTATATGTCAAACAAAGAAAAAATGTATGTAGCATAACAATACTACATACATAATGAATCTAGAAGGCTACTTAGGCGCATTCCATTGTTTGTATAGGTGCTTCTACCATAGGAACAATGGAAATGGGAGATTGTGCATATTGCATTTGTTTACGTAAAGCTTTGCGACGAGCATTCCGTTTTTGCGCCAAATTGCGATCCACTTGGATGGCAGTAATTCCTAGGACAATCATACCAACCTTTAAGAGAAGAAGGATGGCTGTCAAAATAGGATAAGAGGTGGGAGACAAAATGTCCGCAACATACAATTCTATAGCGCTCATAAGAGCAGGGACAATGGCAATTTGTCTGGTCCGTTCAAATCGTGCACAGACAAACATATAGGCGGATAAAGAGGCTAAAACAATCACACTAATCATATTTAACAACATAAGGATGACCTCACTTTCTTTTCTTTGTTGGATACAGTTTATCATACTAATTGTCCCATAAAAGGGATTTACTCACACATTATCGAACATTCGTTCCCGAACATCTGTTCTTATTATACATCGCATTTTCAAAAATGCAATACTTTTTTAAAAATTTTTTTCTAAAATATCCAAAGCCCTTGCGACACAAGGGAATAATTTATTATATCGGCTGAGCGCTTATTAAAGATTTCGATAAGAAAGAGGGCTTTTCTTTTTCTAAATCGTTCTTTTTACAGTAAAAAATACCGAACACTGTTCGGTATAGAAAATGATGGGGTGATCCCTGTATATTTTTGTTGTATTTTTCGCGCGCGCGCGATATAATTAACATATATGCGCATAAAAAACCATTACCATTAGAAAACGAGAAATTTTTCGTTTAGGAAAGGCGGAACACACATGGCAGACAATAAGAAAATGGTAGATGCCATTACCTCCATGGAAGAGGATTTTGCAAAGTGGTATACCGATATTGTCAAAAAAGCAGAATTAATTGAATATACGAGCGTAAAGGGTTGTATGGTTATTCGACCCTATGGTTATGCCATTTGGGAAAACATGCAAAAGATTTTGGATGGCATGTTTAAAGCAACAGGACATGAAAACGTTTGCATGCCGATGTTCATTCCTGAAAGCTTACTCAATAAAGAAAAGGATCACGTAGAGGGTTTTGCTCCGGAAGTGGCATGGGTAACCCATGGCGGGAATGAAGAGTTAGAAGAAAAACTTTGCGTTCGCCCAACTTCAGAAACCCTATTTTGTGAGCACTATGCCAATATTATTCAATCCTATCGTGATCTTCCTAAACTATACAACCAATGGGTTAGCGTGGTGCGTTGGGAAAAGACAACCAGACCGTTTTTGCGTTCTAGAGAGTTTTTGTGGCAAGAAGGTCACACGATTCATGCGACCGCCGAAGAGGCCATTGAAGAAACCGAACGCATGTTAAATGTTTACGCGGATTTTTGTGAAAAGGATCTAGCTATGCCGGTTATTCGTGGTAAGAAAACCGAGAGCGATAAGTTCGCCGGAGCGGTTTCCACCTATGCTATTGAAGCTTTAATGCATGATGGAAAAGCCTTACAAGCCGGTACTTCTCACTATTTCGGAGATGGATTCGCTCGCGCTTTTGACATTCAATATTTGAATAAAGAGAACAAGAAAGTCTATCCGCATCAAACCTCTTGGGGCGTAACCACTCGTCTGATTGGTGCGGTTATTATGACCCATGGGGATAACAATGGATTGGTATTACCTCCTGCGGTGGCTCCGATTCAAGTGGTGGTGCTTCCTATTGCACAACACAAAGAAGGGGTGCTCGATAAAGCAAGAGAATTGCGTGATCGTTTGGCAAAATCTTTCCGTGTGAAATTAGACGATAGCGACAATTCGCCAGGATGGAAATTTAGCGAATACGAAATGAAGGGTGTTCCGGTTCGTTTGGAAATTGGCCCGAGAGATATGGAAAACAATTCCTGTGTCTTGGTAACCCGTCATAATCGGGAGAAAACCGTTGTGTCCTTAGACAATCTAGAAACTGCTATTGCCGAAAAACTACAAGCGGTCCGAGATGGTTTATACGAAGCGGCTTTGGCCAATCGTGAACGCCGTACGTATGTCTGTAAGACTTTAGACGAAATTACAGAAAACTTAGAAAAACACGGAGATGGGTTTGTAAAAGCCATGTGGTGTGGCGACGAAGCCTGCGAAGATAAAGTAAAAGAAATTACTGGTGTGGGTTCTCGTTGCATTCCCTTTGACCAAGAACAGATTTCGGATACCTGTGTTTGCTGTGGTAAACCAGCGAAAATGATGGTTTACTGGGGCAAAGCCTATTAAAGGAGGTACGTATGTTTAATCAATTAGATCGTCCGGTAGATGGCGACATCGTCGCTATTATTCATACCAATAAGGGGGACATCTCTATTCGCTTGTTCCCGGAGAAAGCCCCAAAAACTGTCGAAAACTTTGTAACCCATTCAAAAAATGGATATTACAATGGCCTTATTTTCCATCGTGTTATTGATGGATTTATGATTCAAGGCGGCGATCCTGAAGGTACGGGATGCGGAGGAGAAAGCATTTGGGGCGATTCCTTTGAAGACGAATTTGATCCGGAACTTCGCAACTATCGTGGTGCCCTGTCGATGGCCAACGCTGGTCCAAACACCAATGGAAGCCAATTCTTTATTGTACAGGCTCCGGCGGTGGATGATCGGTTGCTCGCACAAATGCGGAAATTAGCTGATCGCGGTTATCCGGATGCGGTTACAGACAATTACGAAGAAGTGGGGGGAACCCCACATTTAGATTTCCGTCACACGGTCTTTGGCCAAGTGTTTGAGGGAATGGATATTGTCGATACCATTGCTGCGGTGGATGTGGATTATAACGACTGTCCGCTAGATCCAGTGGTGATGGAATCGATTGAAATTAAGGAGTAAACCAATGAAAAAACAGATTTCCTTTGTTGTGGCACTTGTGCTGTTATTGGTACTGTGTGCAGGATGTAACGAACCTTCTGGAGACAATAATTCTACCACGACGACAACCGCCTTTAGCGTGGATAACATCTCGGTTTCTAGTGACTTTTCTAACGGTGTTACCACGGTTTATAAAGACAAAGAGTATGGATTCCAATTAGAGAATCCTCAAAAAGGGGATACCATTGCTATTCTCCATACAACAAAAGGGGATATTAGCATTCGTCTTTTCCCGGAAGCGGCTCCCAAAGCGGTGGAAAATTTTGTTACGCATGCAAAAGAAGGCTATTACAACGGACTTCTTTTCCATCGTGTGGTGAAAGACTTTATGATTCAAGGTGGAGATCCAGATGGAAGAGGTACCGGTGGTACTAGTATTTGGGGAACAGCCTTTGAGGATGAGTTTGATTCGAAGCTCTTAAACCTTCGGGGAGCTCTTTCTATGGCAAACTCGGGTGTGAATTCCAATAAGAGCCAGTTTTTTATTAATCAAGGGCCAAAAACGGTAAACAAAGAGGAATACAAAACTTTTACATTTGATTATCTAGTGGAAAATTATAAGTCACAATATATCAATGGGTATCAAGTATATGGACAACAGTTTATTGATGTCTATGGCGATTTTGAACAGTTCTTGAAAACAAACTGTGCCCAACCGGTTTACGAATGGGTGCCGGAAGAAGTTTGGGATTTGTATAAGATTCATGGTGGAAACATTCATTTGGACGGTGCTTGGCGTATGGGCGGTGGTCATACCGTTTTTGGACAAGTGTTCCAAGGAATGGATATTGTGGATGAAATTGCAGAAGTGGAAGTGGATGAGAACGACAAACCAATCAATTCTGTGATTATTAATTCGATTGAAATATTGACCTTTTAATAAGCAGTCGTGAAAGAGAGGTGAGCAGGATGGAAACGAAAGTGATGGGCAAGACCGTATCGTATATCGATCAAGGAGAAGGCCCTATAGTTCTGCTCCTTCATGGATGGGGAGCTCAGGCGGAGACTTATCGCTTGATTATTGACCACCTATCCACACGCTATCGTGTAATTGCCCCGGATTTATTGGGATTTGGCGGAAGCGAAGAGCCGGATGAAGCTTGGAATGTGGACCAATACGTGGATTTTGTGTTAGCGTTTGCCAAGCAAATGGCGATTCAAGAATGCGTGGTGATGGGACATTCCAATGGCGGACGGATTCTTATTAAACTGTTATCTCGTAAGGATTTACCGCTAACCATCAAAAAAGCGGTGTTAATCGATTCTGCTGGTCTAAAAGCGCATCATTCGTTTAGCTGGTATGTGCGAGTGTATACATATAAAACCATTAAGAGAATAATGAGGAGCAAACCCATGAAAGCCTGCTTCCCGAAAGCGGTGGAGAAGGCACAAGAAAGATTCGGTTCCGAAGATTATCGGAATGCCAGTCCGCTGATGCGGGAAGTCATGGTAAAAATGCTCAATGAGGATTTGGAAGAGTACCTTCCTAAAATTTCGGCATCTACATTGCTGATTTGGGGAGATAAAGATACCGCAACGCCTCTTAGCGATGGGCAAAAAATGGAAGCGTTAATTCCGGATGCAGGATTAGTGGTTTTAGAAGGAACCGGACACTTTTCTTTTGCTGAAAAGTGGGGACAATGTCGTGCGGTTTTAGATTCATTTATTTAAAGTGAGGAAACTTCATGGTCAACTTTTTTATGCAAGTCATATTCGTTTTATCGTTCTTATATGGTGTGGTAGAAATCTTTCGGTATGTGCATATGCTGCAGTTAAGCGGCTACCAAGCGAAAGAGTACTTCCACTGGTGTAAAGAGCATCCAGCGGCGGTGTTGCCTCTTAGCCGTATTTTGATGGTTCTCCTTGTCTTCCTTTTCACATTTGTGGCAAACGGGGTTTCACAGCAATGGTGGCTTATAGGATATGAGATTATAACAATTGTTTTCCTTCTTTATAGTCTTGTTGTCGCGTTCCCTCAAAAAGCCAAAAAGCCGTTGGTATTTACCAAAAGAGTATGGCGCTTCCTGATTACCTATGCGATTGTTTATGGCGTGTATTTAGGCGCTTTTGGCATGGCTAATCTTTTGCTTGAGAGTTTCTATTGGGTTTTCTTTTTCGTATTTGTACCATTTTTGGTTTTTGTGGTTAATGGAATCAATCTCCCGATTGAAAAGGCCATTGCCAATCACTTTATTAAAGATGCAAAGCGTATTTTGGCGGAGCATAAAGATTTGATTGTTATCGGTATTACAGGAAGTTATGGGAAAACCAGTACAAAAAACTTTTTGCATGATGTGTTATCTGCAAAATATAACACCTTTATGACCCCGGCAAGTTTTAACACGACCATGGGTGTGGTGCGTGCGATTCGTGAGAATTTAAAGCCTTCTCATGAGGTTTTCATTTGTGAAATGGGAGCCAAAGGGGTTGGTGAAATTAAAGAAATCTGTGATATTGTGCATCCTCAATACGGTCTCATTACATCGATTGGCGAACAGCATTTAGAGACCTTCTTGTCGGTTGATAATATCATTAAAACAAAGTTTGAATTAGCGGATGCCATCCCTTCGGATGGATTTGTTTGCTTGAATTATGATAACGAGTATATTGCAAACCATAAAGTTACCAATACCCGTGTGGTACCGTACACGGTAGCTGGGACGGGCTATCATGCGGAGAATATCCAAGTCTCTTCCAGTGGAAACAGTTTTACTTTTGTAGAACCCAGTGGAGAAAAAACGGAATTTACCACAAAACTACTGGGAGTGCACAGCATTCAAAATATTATTGGGTGTTTAGCACTTGCTCGCGAATTGGGAGTCCCTGCACAAAAGATGGTGTATCCGGTACGGTTATTAAAGCCGGTACAACACCGCTTAGAGTTATTACCCAATGGATTTATTGATGACGCGTTTAACTCCAATCCGGCGGGATTTCGCGCGGCACTGGATGTGCTAAAGAGTTTTGAAGGGCAACGGATTTTGGTGACACCGGGAATGGTGGAACTGGGAGAACGGGAAGCCGCTTTAAACGAAGAGTTAGGGGCCTATGCAGCGAATTGCTGTGACTGGGCAGTTTTAGTGGGTGAGCGGCAAGCACCTCCACTAAAAAAAGGATTGCTTAAAGCCGGATTTGACGAGCAAAAGATTTATGTTGCAAAGAGCTTAAACGATGGATTGCGGTTTTTAAACACCTTGCCGATGCAAGGGAAACGGACCGTCTTATTAGAAAACGATTTACCGGACAATTATAATTAAAGGAGACTTGATTGTGGCAAACAAAACGAGAGTTGCTGTCATGTTTGGCGGCAATAGTGTAGAACACGAGGTATCCATTATTTCTGGATTGCAAGCGTTTCATGCTTTGGATACAGAGAAATACGAGCCAACCCCTGTCTACATTACAAAAGACAATTGTTTCTATACCGGAGAAAAGATTGGGGATATCCAGTCATTTAAAGATATTCCGAAGACCCTAGCGGAATCCACCCGTATCCTTTTGGTTCCTTCCGACGAAGGAGTGGTGGATATGGTTCGATATCCGTTTAAACGTTTTGGCGATAATGTGGTAGGCTCTTTTGATGTGGTGCTTCCGGTGGTTCATGGAACGAATGTGGAAGATGGTACCCTCATGGGAATGCTGGAAATGTTAAAAGTCCCGTATGCCTCTTGTGATGTCACTTCCTCTGCACTGGGGATGGATAAATCGTATATGAAATCCGCACTCCAAACCGCAGGTATTCCTGTTTTACCGGCCAAAGAGGTGACAGGACAATCCTATGCAGAGGATAGCAAAGCGGTGTTAGACCTTATTGAAAAAGACATCGGGTATCCGGTGATTGTCAAACCGGTCAATTTAGGAAGTTCGGTGGGTATTTCTCGTGCGAAAGATCGAGAAGAACTGGTCCAATCGATGGATCTGGCGGTTAGTTTTGCTTCCCGTGTGTTAATTGAACGAGCAGTTCCCAATCTTCGAGAGATTAATTGCTCGGTACTGGGGGATATGTATGAAGCTAAGGCCTCTGCTTGTGAGGAACCGCTGAATGCAACCGATATTTTGAGTTATCAAGACAAATATATGTCCGGTGGCAAAGGAAGCAAGGGCGGAAAATCGGGTGGTATGTCGGATTTAAAACGTCGCTGTCCTGCCGATATTCCGGAGGAAATGACCAAAGAAGTCAAACGTTTAGCAGTGGAGACGTTTAAAGCACTTGGATGCTTAGGCGTTGCACGGATTGATTTTCTTAACGATAAAGAGAGCGGAGAACTTTGGGTCAATGAGATTAATACTATTCCCGGATCACTTTCTTTCTACCTTTGGGAAGAAGAAGGCGTTTCGTTTGCAAATCTTTTAGATGAAATGATTCGTCTTGCTTTTAAACGGAATCGTGAAAGAGAAGCCCTAACCTTTAGTTATGAAACCAATCTTTTAGCGGGAGCAGTTGATGGACTCTCCATGGGGAAAAAATAAAGATAAAAAGAGAAGAGCGTTAGTCGATTTACGGACTAACGCTCTTTTATATATGTGTTTTAGCCATCTACAAATGTGAAACGAAGCACGAAGGAAACAACGGAATCCTCCGATTTGGATAAGTCGTAACTAATGTTGTCTAAGAAGCAGAAACGATCTAAATATTTGTAATCATCCACATAGTCGGAAATGGTGACCTTGTAGAGTTCATCTACCACAAAATCGCTAAGGGTGTCGACCCCTTCATAAGCAACCAATTCTAGGATAACGGATTTGCCGTTAACCATAACATTGGTGACGGATGAAAGAACTTCTTTGCTAAATTCCTTGCCGTTTGACGAGATTTTGACTTCAAATTTGTTTTTCATTCTTGGGTTGGAATTCATAATGTTTCCTCCTTTTTACGAAAAGCTTTTGTCAAGCGCTTGTTTGATGTCGGCTAAGATGTCTGCTGGATCTTCGATTCCCACAGAGAAACGAACCATCTCTGGTTTGACACCGGCTTCGATGAGTTGTTGGTCATTCATTTGTCTATGGGTTGCAGAAGCGGGGTGTAAGATACAGGTCCGCACGTCCGCAACGTGAGTGGCAATGGCGGCAAGTTTTAAGTGGCTTTGGAAAGCCGATGCTTTTTCGCGACCGCCACGAATACCCATAGCAATAACGCCACAAGACCCGTCCGGCATGTATTTCTTTGCGAGTTCATGATACCGATCCCCTTCGAGTTCCGGGAAGGAAATCCAAGCAATGCGGTCGTCTTTTTCCAATTCTTTGGCAATGGTTAAGGCATTGGAGAAATGCTTTGCCATGCGAAGAGATAAGGTGTCAAGACCTAAGTCTAAAAGAAACGCATTGAAAGGAGAAGGGGCTGGACCAAAGTCACGCATAAGCTGGGTTCTTGCACGGGCAATGAAAGCGGCTTTGCCGAATTGTTCGGTGTAGACAAGGCCATGATAACTTTCATCGGGCTCGGTTAATCCGGGGTAGTTTCCACTATGCCAATCAAAGTTTCCACTATCTATAATCATACCACCTAATGATACTGCGTGTCCATCCATATATTTAGAAGTGGAGTGAACCACGATATCGGCACCATGCTTGATGGGTTGGCAATGGATGGGGGTGGGGAAGGTGTTATCCACAATGAGAGGAACGTGATGCTCGTGGGCTTGGCGGGCAAACAACTCAATATCCAAAACCGCTAAGGAAGGATTGGATAAGGTTTCGCCGAACACACAAGTGGTGTTTTCCCGGAAAGCATTTTTTAAGGTTTCTTCATCGCAATCAGGATCAACGAAGGTGGCGTCAATTCCTAGTTTGGATAAAGTGTTTTTGAAAAGGTTAAAGGTTCCACCATAAAGGGCAGAGGCGGAAACGATGTGATCCCCTGCGTTGGTGATGTTTAACACGGATAATAAGCTGGCGGCCATTCCGGAAGAGGTCATCATAGCAGCAACACCGCCTTCGAGAGAAGCAACTTTCTTCTCCACGGCATCACTAGTGGGATTGCCAAGTCGTGTGTAGAAGAATCCTTCGGCTTCTAAGTCGAATAAGGCGCCCATGGCTTCTGCGGTTTCATAACGGAAGGTTGTGCTTTGGCAAATCGGCACCACACGAGCTTCTCCGCTTTTAGGAGAATAGCCTTCTTGCACACAACGGGTATCAATATTCCAATCCATTCGGATCACGACCTTTCTTAATTGTTTTGGATGTATTCGTCAATGGCAGCAGCGGCAGTTTTGCCAGCACCCATGGCGAGAATAACGGTAGCAGCACCGGTAACGGCATCTCCTACAGCATAGATTCCTTCACGAGAGGTTTTGCCCACTTCGTCGGTGACAATGCAACCGTGACGCTCGGTTTCTAACCCCTCGGTTGTGGATTTGATTAAGGGGTTTGGAGAAGTGCCAATGGCAATAATTACGCAATCGGTATCAATGACAAATTCTGAACCGGCTTTTTCTACAGGACGGCGACGACCAGATTCATCCGGTTCACCCAATGTCATCTCGAGGCACTCAATACCGGAGACAAATCCTTCTTCGTTTCCAAGAACTTGGCAAGGATTGGTGAGAAGATGGAAGATAATGCCTTCTTCTTTGGCATGTTCCACTTCTTCTTTTCTAGCAGGAAGTTCTTCTTCGGAACGACGATACACAATGGTGACTTCGTCCGCGCCAAGACGTTTGGCACTACGGGCTGCGTCCATGGCAACGTTTCCGCCACCGACAACCACGACTTTCTTGGCATGTTGAATCGGTGTGGAAGAACCGTCGCGATAGGCTTTCATTAAGTTGACACGGGTTAAGAATTCGTTAGCAGAATAGACGCCTTTGAGGTTTTCTCCGGGGATGCCCATAAAGCGAGGAAGTCCGGCGCCGGTGCCAATACAAATGGCTTCAAACCCTTGCTCGATTAATTCATCAACCGAAATGGTTTTTCCGATAACCATATTGGTTTGTAATTCGACACCTAAAGCTTTTAGGTTGTTGATTTCTTGTTGCACAATTTTCTTTGGTAAACGGAATTCCGGAATACCATAAACCAAAACACCACCGGCCAAGTGTAAGGCTTCAAAAATGGTTACGGCATAGCCTTTTTTGGCTAGGTCTCCGGCACAGGTAAGACCGGCAGGACCGGAACCAACCACAGCAACTTTGTGACCGTTTGGTTGTGGTTTTTCGGGTGCGGGAGGATTGGAAGCGTTGTGTACATCGGCAACAAAACGCTCTAGACGACCAACTCCGACCGGATCCCCTTTGATGGCACGGACACAGTATTTTTCACATTGGGATTCCTGCGGGCAAACACGTCCGCAAATGGCGGGAAGGGAGCTTTGTTGGGTGATAACCCCATAAGCACCTTCAAAATCACCTTTGGCAATTTCGGCAATAAAGCCGGGAATGTCAATGTGAACCGGATAACCTTGTGTGCAAGGTTTGTTTTTACAATTTAAGCAACGTTGGGCTTCGTCCAAAGCTAAGGCCTCGGTATATCCTAGTGTTACTTCTTCGAAATTATGATTTCGTACATTCGGATCTTGGGAGGGCATGTCGTTTTTCTTTAAAGACATATTTGGCATATTAGTCAACCCCCTTAAATAAATTGCATGTTTCTTCGTGTGCTTGGCGTTCAAATGGCTTGTACATGGTGGAACGAGCCATGGCTTCATCAAAGTCCACTTCGTGACCGTCAAAGTCAGGACCATCTACACAAGCGAATTTTGTTTTCCCACCGACCGAAAGACGGCAACCACCGCACATACCGGTTCCGTCAATCATGATGGGGTTCATACTAACGATGGTTTTGACGTTGTACTCTTTGGTGAGCTTGCAAACGAATTTCATCATAATCAAGGGGCCAATGGCAATGACCACATCGTATTGCTCGCCAGCATCGATGAGGGATTGTAAGGCGTTGGTTACAAGACCTTTTTCACCGACAGATCCGTCATCCGACATTAAGCAGAACTTGTCGCAAACGGCACGGAATTCGTCTTCTAAGATGACCAAATCTTTGGAGCGAAAACCGACAATGCCGTGAACTTCTGCACCCAGTTCGTGGAATTTCTTTGCAACGGGATAGGCAATTGCACAACCGACACCACCACCCACAATGGCGACCTTTTTGATGCCTTCGGTTTCGGTTGGTTTTCCGAGGGGACCTACAAAGTCTTGAATATAATCGCCCTCGTTTTTATGATTGAGTTTTTCGGTGGTCGCACCAACGATTTGAAAGATAATCGTAATGGTTCCTTTTTCGCGATCGTAATCGGCAATGGTTAACGGAATGCGTTCGCCGTCTTCGTCAACACGTAAAATGATGAATTGCCCTGGCTCGGCTTTTTTTGCCACAGCGGGGGCGTCAATGACCATACGTGTGACCGTAGGATTTAAACTGTCTTTACTAACAATACGGTACATAGGTTGACCCTTCCTTTATATACATATAAATAGCAACTCTAAAATTATAACAAGAGGAGAAAAAGTCGTCAACAAAAAAGGCGGTAATTACATGAAAAGCGACCGCTTTTATAAAAAGAAATATTCTTGACTTTTTTTGGTGCAAAATGTAGAATAAAAAAGCCGTTTCAAACGGGCCTATAGCTCAGTTGGTTAGAGCTCCCGGCTCATAACCGGTCGGTCCTGGGTTCGAGTCCCCGTAGGCCCACCAAAATGGTATTCGGATGTTTTGTTGAAACTATACGGATACCCCTTAGAAAAACATCGTTTTGCGAGAGTCAAAACGGTGTTTTTCTTTTGCCTTTTTAGGGCATATTTTGTTGAAATCTAGAAGAAAAAATGGTAAAATATCCCATATATAGTATAAGATGAGAAGAGGTACAAAAATGAAGCGGTGTATCAGTTTGGTTATGGTGTTTCTTTTACTAGTATGTTCAATGCCGGCAGCGGTTTATGCGAATCCGGATGGGGAACAGATAGAACCAACCAGTCCATCCATTGAAAAGTTTACGGCGGTAGCCAATGGGGTCAAAATAGAGATAACGCCTTTTGAAGGAGCGGCAGGCTATCGTCTATTCCTGTGGAAGGATGACAAATGGAAAACGTTGGGAGATACCCAAACCACCTCTTTTACGCACAAAGATTTGCAAAACAATACGGTTTATACCTACACTGTGCGGGCACTAAACGCCGTGGGGGAACTGTGCAGTGATTATGACCAAACGGGATGGAGCTGGCGGTTTCATACGCATCCAGTAATTTCCGAAGTACGCAGCGCTTATTATGGGATGAAAATTATGTGGAATCCTGTGGCAGGGGTTTCCCGTTACCGCGTTTATGTAAAAGAAGGCTCTACGTGGAAGGGCATTGCAAATGTGAAAGATTGCAAGTATTTTGACACCAGTGTGGTTTCTTCCAAATCCTATACCTACACGGTTCGATGCCTTGCGGAAGATGAGAAGACCCTTGTGAGTTTTTATGACACAAAGGGGAAAAGTGCAACATACATTGCCGCCCCGAAAGTGACGTCGATTGAAAACTTAGCAAAAGGCTCTAAACTCACTTGGGCTGCTTCTAAGGGTGCTTCGATTTACCGTGTGTTTGTTAAAGATGGAAATACCTGGAAAAAGTTGGCGAATGTGAAAGGATTATCTTACACCCATACCCCTCTTAAAAACCAGCAGGAATTTGTGTACACCATTCGTGTGGTTGATTCAAAAGGGCAGTTTATCAGTTCCTATGACAATCGGGGCTGGTCTAACCGCTTTTTAATACCACCAACGATTTCTTCTGTTAAAAAGGTGGATGCAGGAGTCAAGGTGAGTTGGAAAGCCGTTAGCAATGTAAAACAGTACCGGGTGTATCGAAAAAAATACGGAGAAAAATGGCAAGGGCTTGCCAATGTAGCGGGTACTTCCTATGTGGATACCGCTTCCCCGACAGATTTTCCTTATACCTATACCGTTCGTTGTCTTGCTGAAGATTCGGCGTTAGCCAGTTGGTACGTTACGTATTCCCAATATTTTGTGGGAACTTCTTTAGCAAAAGGAACTTTTGCGGTGGGATCCCAAAGTTTGTACTTTGAAAACGGAACGCTGTACACGGGGTATCGGACGACTGGTGGAAAAACCTATTATTATAAGGCGGGCGTTCTTCAAAAGAACGGAATTGTTGGCACCAAAAAAGAAGGCTATTGTTATGCATCCAAAAGCGGAGCGGTTGACACAAGCTTTACAGGAATTGCGAAGAATGCTAATGGATATTGGTACTTTATAAAAGGGAAATTGGATTTTACGGCTCGTGTGGCCGTTACCTACCAATCCAAGGATTGGAATGTATTAAACGGAAAAGCATACCTAGTCAAAACCGAGAAAGACAAAACTTTTTTCCGCGCGCTTAAACTTCTTGCAAAAATTACAACAAAGGATATGACCAAAGAGCAGAAACTGAAAAAATGTTTTGATCACATTCGGTCAGCGTATAAGGAATGTAACCCACGCATTCCTCATTACCATGGAATGGATTGGCCCATTATTTATGCCAATGACGTGTTTGTGGACGGTGTGGGAAATTGCATTAGTTTCGGAGCGGCACTAGCATTTCTTGCCAAGGCAATTGGGTATGAAAATGTCTATGGCTGCCATAGTGGTGGCCATGGTTGGTGCGAAATTGACGGGCTAATCTACGATCCGGAATGGAGCAAACACAGCAATAAATCCACGTATTTTGGACTTTCTTACGACGACAAAGTGGATGTGAATTATCGAGGAGGCATCGGAGCGGGTGTTGCTTGGATGCACGTGAAGATATAGGAAGATTTTAGATAAGACAATCGGGAAAGGATAAACATGGTATTTAGTTCTCTGACATTCTTATGCCTATTTATGCCTATCGTGTTTCTTTTGCACTCGGTTCTCCCTTCTATAAAAGCAAAGAACGTGTTGCTGATTATCGCCAGTCTTCTTTTTTATGCGTATGGCGAACCTATTTATGTGTTGTTGATGATCGGCAGTTCTCTCCTAAACTACGGTTGCGCAAGATGGGCGGGGCATAACCCTCAAAAGAAAAACAAAGCGGCCCTTGTGGTGGCGGTGGTTGCCAATTTGGCTGTGTTAGTGGTCTTTAAATATACAGGCATGTTGGTTTCTACATGGAATAGCATGACCGGATTCGAAATTCCTATTCCAGTCATTGCTTTGCCTATTGGTATATCCTTTTTTACCTTCCAAGCTCTGTCGTATGTGATAGATGTGTACCGTGGGATCGTGGATGTTCAAAAGAACTATTTCTCAGTGCTATTGTACATTTCCTTTTTTCCACAACTTATTGCGGGCCCGATTGTCAAATACCGGGATATTAACGAACAAATTTCTACACGATCGGTTACCATGGATGCGGTTGCCAAAGGACTGCGGCGATTTATTTGTGGACTGTGTAAAAAGGTCTTAATTGCCAACACTATTGCAACAGTTGCGGATGTGATGTTCTCGACAAACATAGGGACCTTGTCTATGTCGGCAGCATGGCTAGGGGCACTGGCGTATTTGTTCCAGATTTATTACGATTTTTCTGGGTATTCCGATATGGCGATTGGGCTTGGCCTTATGTTTGGGTTCCACTTCAAAGAAAACTTCCTCTATCCCTATGGCGCACGGAATATGCAGGATTTTTGGAGAAGATGGCATATTTCCCTATCCACTTGGTTTAAAGAGTATCTCTATATTCCGCTAGGGGGTAATAGAAAAGGAAAAGGGAGAACCGCACTGAACAAGATCATTGTGTTTTTCCTTACCGGGTTGTGGCACGGGGCTAACTGGACCTTTGTTTTGTGGGGCTTGTGGCATGGATTGTTTTTGCTATTGGAGACCTATATACCGCTATTAAAGAAATTGCCTCGTGTGATTTCCCATGTGTACACCTTGTTCGTGGTGACCATTGGTTTTGTGGTTTTCCGTGCGGATACCATCTTAGAAGGATTTTCATATATAGGAAGAATGTTCTCCTTTGATTTTTCGTCCGCTCTCGCACTGGAACAATTGACGCCATGGTTTATTGTCATGTTTGTGGTTGCTTGTGTTGGCTGCGCAGCGGTGAAACCTCTTGGGGATCGGTTGCGTCATGCCTTTGAAGGGGCTACTATATCCAAAGGGTATACAGCCGTTTCTGCCACGCTGTATGTGCTGGCATTTGTCGGACTGTTTTGGTGTATTCTACGGTTATCTTCGGGCGCCTATAATCCGTTTATTTATTTTAGATTTTAGAAAGGCGGCCGATGATGAAAAAGATTGGATTACTTATTTTTTCAGTTTTGTGTATCGGCTTGTGCCTGATACCAACTCTTTTATCTTTTGTGATTCCTTGTAAGGAACCCGTTGGCAACGAACAAAAGACGTCGTTTCCTACTCTTATGACAGAGGAAAATAGATGGAATGTATCTTTTTTAACGCAACTGGGGGAGTATTACGAAAAGCATTTTGCACTTCGCAAAGAAGCCATTACAGCGGATGCGCTTATTCAGTCAAAGGTGTTTCAAGTGTCCAATGTGGATACGGTGACGGTCGGCACAGACGGGTGGCTTTATTACACATCGACTCAGAAGGATTATCTAGGGAAAAACCCTCTTTCAAAGCGAGAAGTGACGGCCATTGTACATAATTTACAAAGGATTCAGTCCTATTGTCAGGCAAAGGGGATTACATTTCTTTTTACCTCTCCGCCCAATAAAAATACACTGTATCCAGAGCATATGCCTTACTATTTACGAGTAAAAACATCGGAGATTCATAACCGGGATTTGCTTAGCGCTGCTCTTGAAAAAAGTAATGTAAATTACTATAATTTATATGATTTATTTGCGTCCCAAAACGCAGTGTATTACCTTAAAAAGGATTCTCACTGGAATAATGCAGGGGCATTGCTTGCGTATAACGGGATACTGGATTATCTTGGAAAATCGCATGAGGATTTTTCATCGGCAACAGCCGTTCGTCGCAAGGATTTCAAAGGGGATTTAAGTGCAATGTTGTATCCTGCACTGAAGGATACGGAGTATAACGAGTATTATGGGGCAGAAGAACACTTTTCCTATAACGAGGGGTTTCAATCGGTAGAGGATACATCGATTACAACGTCTTGTGCAGAGGCTTCTTCGACACTGTATATGTACCGCGATTCGTTTGGTAATGCGTTGGTCCCATTCTTTGCAACCGCTTACAACCGGGCAACATTTTCCAAAGGTTTTGCGGTGGATTTAGAGAAAACCTTCTCCGAAACCCACCCAGACACCTTTATTATGGAACTTGTGGAGCGCAATCTGGATTGGCTGATTACTATGCCACCGTTTTTTGCTACAGAACCGGTGACATTGTATAATCCAGCCGTGACAAAAAAAGACACACTTTCCTTTGCTGTAGAAGATTGTACCTATTCTTCCGACTATAAAGTTTTGACAATGACACTTCCTAAAGAGTCTGACCTTTCTTCAGACATTTATGTTGTGGTGAAAGAGGCGACAGGCTTGAAAAAGGCATACGAAGCGTTCCTTGTCAAAGAGGAGACAGGAACGCTCAAAGCTTGTGCGTACGTAAAAACAGAAAATTTGGAAACTATGACGATTGATGATTCTGCGTTATGGACAAAAACGGATAACACATCGATTGAGTATATTTATAAATAATTTTTTGTGAGGAGATTCGTAATGAAAAATCGTAGATATTCTATGAGAGCAGCACTTTTACTATTTGTTTTGCTTGCTTTTTGTTTGAGTGGTTGTGCCAAAACGGTTACCATTTCTGTGAAAGATGCCTCTTCTGTTACCGAGATTGAGACAAAAACAGGGAAAACTGTGAAGGCTATTTTGGAAGAAGCGGGAATTGCTCTTGCAGAGAAAGATCAAACCAATCCACCCCTTGATGAGGAAATTACAGAACTTACAAGTGAGATTACGATTCTTCGTTATGCAAAGGTTAGTATTGTAAAAAAAGGAAAAAAGACGGAAGTGGAACTGAACGGCGGCACCGTCACAGATGCCTTGAAAAAAGCTGGTATTACCTTAGAAGAGGGGGAAGACACTTCGCCAAAAGGAGAAACGCCGGTTAAGGATCAAATGACAATTATTATTGCCAAAGAAATAGAAGTTTCTCTTACCGCGGATGGGTCCACCAAAAAACTTTCAACGCGTGCTTCGGATGTGCAATCGTTTTTAGAAGAGGCGAATGTGACGTTATCCAAAGAGGACGAGGTTAGTGAGAAACTAGATACGGCGCTTACAGACGGAATGAAGATTACGGTTAAACGTATTACGTATAAAGAAGTTACGGAAAAAGAAAGCATTGATTTTGATACAAAAACCGAATACAGTTCTTCTATGTATCAAGGACAAAGCCAGGTAAAACAAGAGGGCGTTAAGGGAGAAAAGGAAGTCGTTTATAAAGTAAAATACGCAGACTCTAAAGAAGTCTCTCGCGAAGCACTTTCGGAAAAGGTTCTCAAAGAACCTGTAGATCAAGTTTTAGTTGCTGGTACAAAAGAGCAAACAACAACACCAAAAAAATCGGAAGTTAGCCGTGTAAAATATCCAACCTGTGGGGATCCAAGCCATGGGTATTATGAGATCACCTATTCGGATGGTTCGGTAGAATATGTAGAATATTGAGAAACGTTTTTACGATTAAGTCAATCGACATTTTGTGCTAAACAGAATGTCGATTTTTCTTTTTGAAATAGTCTATAAAGCAATTAATTGCACCTTTTGCATACTTTTTAAAGCAATTAATTACACCTTTTGACACTTTTTGGGGAATAAAAAAGAAAACCGATACAACCAAAAATTGGCTGTATCGGTTGATATTAGTGAGTTTGCGCGGATTATTGACCTAAGCGTTCACGAAGTTTGCGATTTTCTTCGCGGAGACGCTCTAGTTCGCGACGGATTCCATCCGATTCGGAACGGGAACGAGCGTTATCATCCAAGTAGTTTTTCATTTGAGAACGGAGGTTGTCTGCGGTTTGTTCCGCTTTCTTTAAAGCATCCGCATTGTTCAAAGCGACCATAACGGCGGCCATGGTGGTGGAAAGACGGGGATCGTTAAGCAATTCTCGCATGTCGTGATCAACCTGGGTTCCTAATTCTAACATGTAGGATGTGGGTTCTGTAGATACAATGGAATATTCGGTTCCAGCAATGTTTAGTTTTACGGTTTGCGTTTGTTTGGGCATGTTCATCATCATTTTAAGCACTCTCCTTCAAAATGTATATATTGTTTTCTTTAATAAACTGGGTAATGGTGCAAGAATTCTTTCTTGCGACGGATCGAAGATCCAAATATAAGCGGTGGTCGGTTTTGTCAATGGCGGCAATGGAGGGGACCCCGTCGGGGAATTTTTTGTGGATACGCTTAATAAGTTTGGCGATATCGTTTTCCCCTTTTAATGTGGGTGGACGACCGCTTTCGCTTCGCTGGTAGGAAAATCCTCCTAAAGCAAAGAACTCATCTAAGCTTTGTTCCCAATGGAGCATGTGACGAAGTTGAGAACCTCTTTCTGCTAGTTTCTTCTGTCCCGTGTTGAGGCGAACAATAACACCATCCGGATAAATCTGTCGTAATCGGGAAAAATAGCGGTCGAGTTTTCGTTGGAGAACCGGTGGGATGGTTTCTATAGATGTTTTTTCCGAAAGCTGTTCGTTTCCCATTTGTTGTTTGGCTCGGTTGGCTGCGGAAGAAGCCGCGACCTGAGCAATGGTTTTTCGGGAGGGATTTATCGGGCGATTGTGTCGGATTCTATCCGGAGTGGACTGACTTTGAATCCATTTGTTAAACACACTCATAGCATCACTCCTCGCCTTTAAATTCCTTATAAAATTATAGCATGAAGCACGCCGAAAATCTACCCCCTTTTTTGAGTTTTTTACAAAAATATTTATTGTATTTTTGTTCAAAAAAGTGAAAAATGTATGCATTAGAAAAGGGATGACAATGTATGAAAAAGAGTGTATAATGTATATGTATATTTTTATTTAAATGAGGGTGGATACATGACGGATATTTCTATTTCCATCGTAACGCATAACAGTGCTAAGGTTATCGGTTGTTTGTTGGAATCGCTATTTACGTATGCCAAATCTCAAAGTTTTCAAGTGTATGTTGTGGATAACGGATCAACGGATAACACGGTTTCTATTATAAAAGAGCAATTTCCGCAGGTTATGCTTGTGGAACAGGAAAACAAAGGATTTGGAGCCGGGCATAATGCGATTTTGGGTTCGATTGATTCCAAATACCATGCTATTATCAATCCGGATATTTATTTTGAAAACGATGCGTTAGACGTTTTGTTTACGTATATGGAAAACCATCCGGAGGTTGCTATTTGCAATCCGCAAATTCATAATCCAGATGGAACACGCCAATTGGTTCCTTGTATACAACCAAAATATCGGTATCAGCTTTCTAGAAAATTAGAAAAGCTCGGTGGAATTTTCCGTCGCTGGCGAGACGAATATACCATGCGCAATGTGGCGTTTGTAGATCCCGTCGATGTGGGGACCTGTACCGGTTGCTTTATGTTTATTCGTACTGAACTTTTCAAAAAGCTTCATGGGTTTGATGACCGGTTTTTCCTATATTGCGAAGATGCGGACTTAAGTAGAAGAGCACAACAGTATGGGAAATCTGTTTGTGTGTGCCCCGCAGTTGTTGTTCATGGATGGGAACGGGGAAGTGGTCATAGTTTGAAACTTCTTCGGATTCACTTATCATCCATGCACAAGTACAAAAAGAAGTGGAGAAAGGAAAAAGTGTAATGCGCATTTCCGTTGCAATGGCTGTCTATAATGGAAGCCAATATATTGAAGAACAATTAGCCTCCATTCTCTCGCAACTGGGAGAAGAGGATGAAGTGATTGTCTCTGATGACGGATCAACGGATAACACGAAAGAAATTGTTACCGGACTTAGTGCGGAAGATGTTCGTATTCGTGTTGTGGATGGTCCTCAACAGGGATTGATTAAGAATTTTGAAAATGCTTTATCCGAGTGTCGAGGAGAGTATATTTTCTTATCGGATCAAGACGATATTTGGCATCCGGACAAAGTGGAACTTGTGATGCAAGATTTTGAAGAAGGCGCAGATCTTGTGCTACACGATGCACAGATGGTGGATGATGATAAACATATGATTGCACCATCCTTCTTCGCTTGGCGAGGAGTCCGCGTGGGATACGCCGCCAATTTAGCAAAGAATTCCTATATTGGATGTTGTATGGCATTTCGTCGCTCTATTTTAGATTTGGCGCTTCCCTTCCCGGAGCCTATTCCTATGCACGATCAATGGATAGGCTTACTGGCAGAAAAATATGGGACAGTCTACTTAGAGAAAAAAGTTCTTTTAGATTATCGTCGCCATGAAGGAACGGCAACTACCAGTCATCATGGAACGTTTCGTTTTATGTTTAACAATCGTCGCAATATTAGCAAGGCGATTCGTATTCGCTGCAAAGAAATTGAAGCAAAGAATAAAGAAGAGGAAACATAATGGGAAAGTTTACGTTTGAAAAAACACCCATTGCGGGAGTCTATGTGATTACGCCAACCTTTTTTGGAGATAATCGTGGTGGGTTTATGGAAACCTATAATCAAGAAGATTTTCAAAAGGCTGGCATTGCGGTTACCTTTGTTCAAGATAACCAAGCCTTCTCGCACAAAGGTGTTTTGCGGGGTATGCATTTTCAAATAAAACATCCGCAAGCCAAACTGGTGCGTGCGTTAAAAGGATTGGTTTTTGATGCGGTGGTAGATTTGCGTTCTTCTAGCGAAACATTTGGACAATGGTTTGGGGTTTTGTTATCAGAAGAGAATAAAAAGCAACTGTTTGTTCCTAAAGGGTTTGCTCACGGATACTTAGTGTTGTCTGAAGAAGCAGAAATTGCTTACAAATGTGATGATTTCTATCATCCGGAAGAAGAGGGCGGCCTTTTATGGAACGATGAAACCGTGGGGATACAGTGGCCAGATCTTCCTGCCGGTGTTTCTCACAATCTAAACGATCGAGATTTGCATTTTCCTACGTTACAAGATATTAAAAAGATGGGAAGTCCTTTTTAAATACGAAGGAGGGTTCTAGGTGAAGAAGTCAACGAAAGTTTCTCTTTTGGGGGTAATCCTTGTTGCTATGCTGGTTCTTGCCGTTATTATGGGCGGTATTTCGTTGTATGCAGCAGGGAGAAGTCGTGGCGATGTTAACCAAGACAACCAAATTGACATGAAAGATGTTTTGGCGATGCGCAGACATATTGCTGGACAATCGGTTGGTTTGGATGTGGTTCTTGCCGATACCAATGGAGATAACGAAATCGACATGAAGGATGTTTTGCTTTTGCGCAAACATATTGCCAATATGTCGGTATCGTTTGCACCGCTTTCGGAGGATTCTTCTGTGGTAAGCGTTACGTCGACGACAAGTGTAGAGTCGACCGTTTCCGTGGTATCCACTGCCAGCGATGTTTCGGTGGTGAGTGATGTTTCTACCGTTAATACCACTACCACAACGAGCACCACAGTGTCCGAAGTGTCGACGGTTTCGGAGACATCGGATGTGTCGGTTGTTTCGCAACCAGAGCCATCGACCACAACCACAATCATCGAAAATAGTAATACCGGTGACGAGGTAACCTTAACCCTTAATTTCTTACAACTGGGAAAATACGAGAACGAGAATGTTCATATTAATAAATCATGGACCTATAATCGCAATCAAACGGCGGAGATTTCGGTAACCTTTAGCCTTTATAATGGAGCACATAAGACACAAGAAGAAGTTTTAGCGTATGTTCAAGGAATGGCTGGTTGTACTTTTACAGGTTTCACAGAGGGGACCGTGAGTGATCATCTTTCTCCGTATACGCTTACCTATACCATTGTGATGGATAGTGATAAGACTGTAACCGGCCAAAGTGGTGCTAAAGAACTGATTTATACCATCGAGGCGAACGGGCAGTCTAACGGAAATGATCCGACAACTAGTAGTTCTTCCACATCCAGTTCTTCGTCTAGTACTTCTCAAACAACGACCACCACAAGAAATAGCACCCCACCACCGGTGGGAGAAGGCTATTATGTCCAATTGGATATTGATGAGGAATCGCCGCGGTATACCGTTTCCAAACGGAGTGATTACTGGGAAGTGGAAAAAGATTCTACCGTTACTTTTGAAGTTGTATTTACAAAAATATATAAAGGAAATGAAGTGACTGACTGGGCACCATATTTGAATGTCTATGCTAATGGGCAATCTTTGACACCAGAGTTTTCGTATGGCCCTGTGAGTAATCAAACGTGTGATGTTACGGCGACTATGACCTTTGTAGCCAGTTCCGATACAACGATTACCGGTACCATTCATCATCCTTCCTATGGGAAATTTGTTGCCAGAGTGAATGGAGCAGTTGGTGTCGGCGGTGTTACTGGTGGATTGGAAGATGTTTTAGTATATAGTTCTCAAACCATGCTGTTTGACCAAGTGTACTTAAGCTTCTACGATATGGACTGTTCGACCTATGGTGTTGCATGGCACACTTACCAATCCAGCAATACTCCTGTTTTACAATATGTGGAGGGAATGGCTTCTAGTGCCAGTGATTTTGCTAGTGCCAGCACAATTAGCGCGACAACCTCTATGGTGGACAATGGATTTATTTATGCGGATTATAACCCGGCAAATAACGGCTTATTTACCACAACCGAACGAATTGATGGGCTGCCTGATTATACCCATAAAGCGCACTTCCCACAGTTAAAAGCCAACACGACCTATTCCTATCGTGTGGGAGATACCGCCAAGGGCGATTATAGCCAAATTTATACCTTTACAACAAAGAGCAATGCAAACAACGGATTTACCTTTGGATATACCTCTGACTCCCAGTGGAGTTCGGATAACGCACAGGCCGGAATTAAATACAAGACGGTTTTAGATTCCATGCTAGGGCTATCCAATGTGTCCTTCCTAATGCATGGTGGAGATGTGGTGGACGTTGTGGGAGCTATCCATTTGTGGGGTAACCAAATGGGATCCAACAGTTCAAATTTCTTTGCGAAGATTCCAACCTTTGCAGCGACAGGAAACCATGACAGTTCTACCGCTATTTTAGAACATTTCAATTTGAATACACCGACAGCCTGGTATTCTTTCGACTATCAAAACTCCCACTTTATTGTGCTGGATAATGGTACTTCGACATACGATGTCCATTTGGGCGATGCTCAATTAGGCTGGTTGACAAATGATCTAAACACGGCCAAAACAAAGAATTATGATTGGATTATTGTCTCGTTCCATAAACCACTGTATTGCCCAAAACAATGGAACCAGAATAAAGATTCTTATTCCGTTATTGCTCATGAAGAAGGCAAGACCAATCGCCGTGACGAATTAACCAATCTCTTTGTGAATGCAGGGGTGGATTTGGTTTTACAAGCGCATACTCACCAATATGGACGTTCTTATCCGATTATTGATGTGGACACCTATCAAACCAACTTTACCACTTCCACACAAAATGGTGTATCGTATTTTGGAAATGTGCAAGGACCGATTTATACGGTTATGAGCACTGCTTGTGAAAAGGGAGATCCGGCCATTGGAACGGCGACCGGTTCGTATCAAAGTTCCAACGGAACGACCTATTACGAAAATGACTATATGGCGGTTCCAGCTGATGGGGAAGATTATTCCTTTGGTATTATTCAAGTGGAATCGAATCGTTTAACGGTTTCGGTTTACCACGATGGAACCCAATTGTATGAAAAATTTGGTATTGTGAAATAACCGAAAAAAGAAAAGAGCGGTGGTCAAATGACCACCGCTTTCTTTGAGTACTTATTGTTCGGTTGGATATACGCTTACACGTTTACGGTCTTTACCGACGCGTTCGAAACGAACGGTACCGCTTTCTTTTGCGAATAAGGTATCGTCAGAACCGATTCCAACGTTCGTGCCTGGATGAATGTGGGTTCCGCGTTGACGAACTAAAATGTTGCCAGCGAGAACAAATTGACCGTCTGCTCTTTTGGCACCAAGGCGTTTGGATTCAGAATCACGGCCGTTTTTGGTAGAACCCA